>JAYTHA010000090.1:0-4860 GCA_043732935.1 Candidatus Tayloriibacteriota bacterium | reverse complement strand
TGAATAACCCCACCCATTTCTGCACTCTACTGGTAATTTAGATACATAGTAATCTGATCTAGTTAATACATCAAGTGGAGTCAGTTTGTTCTTGAAGGCACAGTGTACCCTTTTAGTATTGTAGAAGAGTAAATATTCCTTAAGTTTCTCATTAAATTTAGTTGTATCATCAAAAAGTAAATTAACATTGTAATCAACAAATTCTTCTTGAATAGTTCCATTGAAGCTTTCACAGTGAGCATTCATCTTGGGGGTCTTGGGATATGTATGGTAATGAGTGATATTGTTTTGTTTAAGTAATTCATCCAAATATTTCTTGAATTCACTACCGTTGTCTGTAAGTACATTCTTAATATCATATGGAAACATTTGCATAACTAAGTAGAAGAAATGAGCGAAAGTTTTAGATGAATGAGATTTGGTGGCAATTTCAAATGTAGTTCGTGAGTAGATATCGATTATGGTAAGTAAATACATTCTAAGACCATTTCTTTGCTTCTCTATGGTATCTAATGCCACAACATGACCTGGATATCGAGCAATCAAATCCTTAGGCTTTCTGAGTACTTTTTTACGATTAGTACGCTTAATTTTACCAAAGTGAGTTACTTTCTGTGGATATGTTCTGAGACCACCCATATCTACAATTAATCTTTCAATTGTGGAAGGTTTCGGACATTTAGATACACCTGAAGCATCACAGAAATCTAGTAGTAGAGGATACAACTTTTCTGCTCCTAGATTAGGGTGATCAATACGTAGTTTCTTAATTTCCTCGAGAATACGACAATCCCAGATTCTTTTCCTTCTAATCTTTGGAGCTTTGTTCTTTGGATTTAAAGACTCCAATTTACCATCACCTGTATCTAAACGACTTTTCCAATCCCATAGAGTTCTCTCTGAGACTTCAAAGGCATTGATTGTAGACTCTAGTCCATATTTACCCCAATGTATTAATATTTTGCATCTCTTCTTTGCTTGTTCGGTAATCATATACCGATACCTTACAGCACGATTGTATACTGTTACAAATCCCTTAATCCCTCGATACTTTGATTGTATTTTCATTTTGCGCCCATTTGATTAATGAGTGCAGGATGTATGTGAGGTTAGTCATAATAAAAAATAACACTTCTGAGGTCTTTTTTGTTTGACTTTTTATGTATTTATGATATAAATCTATTTAGTTTTAGCGGTTATTTCAAATACAAACAAAGGAACTTTTATGAAAAACGATCCCGCCCAGATACTCATTATCCACGTCGGAAGTGGTGCAAAAAGCGCACTTGATGGAATGCTCGGTAAGGCATTTGTAGCTGGTCAACATTACACGTTTTCGAACATGTTCTATGGCGACCCGGCACAGGAAAAAATCTTTTTTACTGATGGACAACCTCAGCTCATCATTGCCTCCCATCTTACCGGCGTAATGAATGCCTACGAAGTTGCCCAACGGATCAAAAAGATCAACCCCTCCGCCGTCGTCTTCGCATTGACTTGGGCAGTTGAATTCTGTGAACAAGACACATCACTTGATGGGATAATCTCGAAATGGGAAATGCGTCAAGGTTTCCTCGCAGAACTCCTCGAAGCTTTCCTCGCAGAGAAGTCCCGGGAGGAGCTGGCCAGTATGGTCAAGAACTGCGCGAGGTCTTCTTTTGCTGTGTAAGAACCCAATGAGAACAAACGAGCCGTTTCGGATATTTCCGGACGGCTGTTTTTTTATAATTTCTGCTATAATATCCCTATGCCCGAAGTGTTTAAAATTAAAACTCCTGCTTTCGAAGGTCCTCTCGATCTTCTTCTCAACCTTGTTGAAAAAAAGAAGCTTTTCATTAATGATATTGCACTTTCAAAGGTAACTGATGACTTTATTACTTATATTCAAAATTTCGAAGCCATGCCCATGGCTGATTCAGCACAGTTCATTCTTATCGCCTCAACTCTGCTTTTAATTAAATCAAAATCACTTTTACCTGCACTTACATTGACCGAAGAGGAGGAAGAAGGAATTCATGATCTCGAGACTCGCCTGAAAATTTATCAAAGAATTAAAGATGCCAGTTCTCATATTCAAAAACTCTTCGGAAAGGAAATACTTTTTCCACAATCTAAAGCGCGAGATATAGAGCCTGTTTTTTCTCCACATTCATCAATGAATTTATTATCTCTGGCTCAAGCAATAAAAGACATTATAAAAGCCTTACCAAAGAAAGAGGCGATTCCAAAAGCTATTGTTCGACAAGTGGTTAGTCTTGAAGAAATGATTGATAATTTAACCAAGAGAATTACTCAGGGTCTTCGCATGAAATTCAGCGAATTCTCCGCAGGACACAAAGAGGAGAGAGTTAATGTTATTGTGAGCTTTCTCGCAATGCTTGAATTGGTAAAGCAAGGAATCATTCAAGTGAGTCAGGAGCAAACATATGGAGATATTCATATGGAGAGTAAAGAAGTAGGAGTTCCAAGATATAATTAGTATAATAATCAGCATGAAATTAGAATCTCAAATAGAGGCACTGTTATTTTGGAAGGCGGAACCAGTATCGATCAAGAAGCTGGCGAGTTTATTGAATAAAAAAGAAGAAGAAATTAGAGCTGGAATCCTATCATTATCTGAATCAATTAAAGACAGGGGAATTAGCCTTATTCAAACAGACGATGAGGTTACTTTGAGCACCGCAAAAGAAGCTTCAGAACTTATTGAATCTTTGACAAAAGAAGAATTAACAAAGGATCTCGGAAAAGCTGGCTTGGAAACACTTTCAATTATTCTTTATCAAGGTCCTTTATCTCGAGCTGAGATTGATTATGTTCGAGGAGTAAATTCTCAATTCATACTGAGAAATCTACTTGTGCGAGGGCTTATAGAGCGTATTGATAATCCAAAAGACCAAAGAAGTTTTCTATACAAGCCAACATTGGAGCTTTTGGCATTCCTTGGAGTTTCAAGAGTTGAGGATATACCAGATTTCGAAATAGTTAAAAAAGATATAGAGAATTTTAAGCAACAGACTCATGATCAAGGATCTCAAAATTGATAAAATTTTTCTAACTTCGGTTATTCTGCTCACCTTGGCAGGATTTTTGATTTTCACCTCAGCATCGCTCGGCCTTTTAGCTCGAGATGGAGCAAGCTTCGCATCTGTAGGTATAAAACAAACGGTCAGCCTTGTACTTGGTTGTATTGCGTTTTTTTTAATGTCAAAACTGCCATATAAGAATCTGAAGAAGCATGCATTTTATATTTTTATAGCAGCGATATTCTTGAATTTGCTTTTATTTGTACCTTTGTTCTCTTTGAATCATGGCGGGGCATCACGATGGATTGATTTGAAATTCATAACTTTTCAACCTTCCGAATTTCTTAAAATAGCCTTTATCATTTACTTTGCTGCATGGCTTTCAAGTATTAAAGAAAAAGTTTCAACGATTAAATTCGGTATAATACCGTATGCGATTATTGTCGGAATACTTGGAATATTGCTTTTGGCTCAATCTGATACTGATACCCTTATCGTTATAACAATTACTGGCATGATTATGCTCTTTTCAGCAGGAGGGAAGGTGAGAGATATGATTGTTCTTGGGCTTGTATTCATAGCGCTTATAGCCACAGTTGCATATATAAGACCTTATGCTCGACAAAGAGTCATGACATTCTTCAACCCTTCGAGTGATCCCAGGGGTTCAGGATATCAGATTCAACAATCATTAATAGCAATCGGATCAGGGGAAACTACTGGCCGAGGATTCGGACAAAGTATTCAAAAATTCAGTTATTTACCAGAACCGATAGGAGATTCGATATTTGCTGTTGGAGCTGAGGAATTTGGATTTATCGGGGGAGTTGGACTTATCATATTATTCTTACTTTTCCTTTTCCGCTCAATCAAAATCTCATCTCAAGCTCAGGATAGCTTCGGTGGACTTGTGGTGATTGGAATTGCTATACTTATTATCGTTGAGTCATTTATGAATATTTCATCAATGCTCGGCATAATTCCACTTTCAGGAATGCCCTTATTGTTTGTAAGTCATGGAGGAACGGCGCTTATCATTACGCTCGGAGCAGTTGGAATTATCGCAAATATATCTAAATACAAAAAATCATGAAAATACTTTTTACAGGAGGGGCAACAGGAGGACACTTTTATCCTATTATTGCAGTAGCACAAGCTTTATACGACAAAGCAAAGGACAAGAAAATGTTGCCACCGAAGCTTTATTTCATGTCTCCAACCCGATACAATCCTCGAGCGCTTTTTGATAATGATATAGAATTTTTACAGGTTCCAGCAGGAAAGGTTCGCCGTTATTTTTCTCTACTTAATTTCACAGATGTTTTTAAAACTGCTTTCGGCATAGTGTCAGGACTTATTCAAATGTTCAGCGTATATCCTGACGTTGTCTTCGGGAAAGGTGGTTATGCCAGCTTCCCAGCTCTTTTTGCTGCACGAATATTGAAAATTCCTGTCATTATTCATGAAAGTGATAGCAAACCAGGCAAGGTGAATGCTTGGGCAGCGAAATTTGCTGAGAAAATCGCTATTTCATATCCTGAAGCAGCCGAATTTTTTGATGCAAAGAAAGTTGCCTTCACTGGAAATCCTGTACGAAAAGAAGTTGCGGAACCTTTGAATAATGGCGCCCGAGAATTCCTCAATCTTGAAGAAGGAACTCCTGTAATACTTATTCTTGGCGGATCTCAGGGATCACAAAACATAAATGATGTGATAATTGATGTGATTGGAGAATTAGTAAAAAAATATCAAGTTATTCATCAGACGGGTCGAAAGAATTTTAATTTGGTAAAAGAAACTACAGAAATAGTGTTGAAGGATAGTCCATACAAATATC
>JAYTHA010000089.1:0-4237 GCA_043732935.1 Candidatus Tayloriibacteriota bacterium | reverse complement strand
TCAGCATAAGCTTCTTTTTCAACCAAAGAAGCCATAATGATGATATCATTCAGAGGTTTATTAAAAGCACGTATTTCCTTTTCCAAAGTTTTAACTTTTTCATTAAAATTATTTCGCATTGTCTTTATGATTTCCTCGGGACTCGCATTCGCCAAAAAATAATATGTATCCGGATACAAATATCCTTCATACTTTTGTGCTATGGCCACGAAGCGAGGCGCATTGAAATCAGAGAGCTTTTTTAAATAAATATACGCCATATCATAGACATTAGTACCCTCAGGAATGGTTATTTGAATTTTCGGCTGACCTTGATGGCCCTTTATCATTCTATAGCTGATAGAGAACATATTTTGTGGTTCAGTAAATCTATAATCTCCTGCAAAAATTCCTCTATTACTCGATAAAATTACCGTAAGGACTTTGAATAAGAGCGGTGATGAAATCATATTCTTACCATAAAGGTCTTGAGCAACTTCTGATATTGAAGTTGCTTTTGGTATATGTATATTTAATGGTTTCAATGGAAAATCCTTTGGGGGTTGTGACAGTACGACTAGAGTAAGAGAAGCCGTGATGAGCACGATAATGGCAAGATTTTTCTTGAAATGCTTATTGAATGACCTTAATGATTTCATAGACTAAATAGGCAAATTTGAAGGTGCCTGGCCTTTCTTTGAAGGAACACGATTGAGAGTCGGAGTTCCTGCGACCTGACCTGGGAAGTGATATAGCGTAGCAAGTTCTTCACTATTCATTACAAGCACTGTACCGACAAAAGGATCATAAAAGAAAGAACGACGTTTATATGCTTCAAGAACAAGTCTGCATGATCTATTTTCTCGCATTTTCTTATAGTCTTCCCATGGATTTCCTTTGAAAGCTGGAGACCACTTATCGCCATCTGGTTTAAACCCATTAAGATGCTCAGAAGTAAAATGTTTAAATCCACCAACAATACCTCCAATACCATTCGGCTTATCGAAAAATTCCTTTTTTCCAAGATAAATGGCACGAATACCAACATCGAAAGGTTGTTTTCTTAACCTTCTCTCAATCGCCTCAGCGATATCTTGCTCGCCCTGTGAAATAGATGGTAATTTTGTAAATCCAGTTGCTTCATCTTTCATTCCAGCAACCTTTGTCTTGGCATCGCGCATTAGTATCTTATCTATCACTTTTCTTGAAGCATCTATCCATGCATCAGTTTTTTTAAAGAAGTGTCCAGGCTTTCTTTGTTCAGCGATATGAGCACGAACAACAAATTGAATCCAAACCTGCTGATTGAAACCAAGATTTCCCAAAAATTCAATAAATGGAACAAGTGGGTCGACCTTGTATTCTTCTTTTGGATCCTTATCGAGCCCATAATCAATATATGTCTTAATCGGATATGGTTCATCATCTTTTTTTGTAAATTTAAACTCCCCTCCCCACATCTTTTCAGTGGTCGGATCAAATTGAATTCCCTTTGTATAGTCTTCAACTTCATGAACTTCAATTCCTGGAAACTGAGAGTAGAGAGCTGACATGACCCCAGCCTTTCTTCGATCTTCAGTCCAAATCATGAATTTAACAATTCCTTCAATTGAAATAAGTTCGAGAGAATATGATGGTCGTTTTTCACCCTTCCAATACTGTGCGTATTTACTTCCATCAGATGTATTATGTAAAGCATTTACAAAAGTTTCCATTGCAAATGGAGACTTGAAAATTTCTTTCGGTAGTTTTACCTCGAGAATCGCATATTTCAACGAAGAGAAGAAATCAGATCTGATATAATTAACCCATAACGGCCAGAATATAATAAGTAAAATAAAGGCAAGTAGAATTGGAGATATCGTAATAAGTACCTGAAGTACATCATTAAGTACTGCATGACCTGATGAAGACTGGAAAAAATCAAAAAAATCACTTAGTCGAATCATATGAATACATTATATCAGTAATCAAAGTAAAAGAAAAAAGCCCCCTGTGGGCTATTTTCTTTATACTGTTGCTTTCTCTTCTGCGAGATGATACTTATTATCCTTATCTTTCTTAAAGTATTTCTGATTCTGAAGATTTACCATAATAGTATTCTCCTTAACATATCTTTCCTTAAGAACCTTATCGATAATATCTTCTTTTGTAAGAGGACCATTTTTTTCAATGATTTTCTTGATAACATCCTTTACGACACCTGCCATATATCCCCATTCCTTGAGAGCATAGAGTCCACGTCCAACAAGTACGAATCGAGCATCCTTGATAAGTTCATTATGAGTAGTTGCAACATGAGCTTTCTTTTTGAAGACTTGAGTGATCTGTTTGGCAACTTCCTTGAAGTGAATCGGGGAACCATGCTTTCTAATAACAAGGAAGGCGTAATCTCTCATTCCCTTTGTTTTAACATTTGGAGAACTTGCGACACCCCATTCGCCGATAGCATTTTTGCCGATATTCTTTGAAAGAGACAGCCATCGCTTGATGATTTCTTGGTTTTTGTACTTTTCAGAAACAAGCTCGAGATGATCGAGGAATTTATTTATGATTTCTGATTCTGGAAGTAAATCGTCATTTGAAAGACCAGAGTAAAGTTTCTTGAGAGAATCCTCTACGGTCTTTGCAAGCTCTTCATTGACGTGCCATCGATGCTTGAAATCATCGTCTTCTTTTCTTTTCTTGAATACATCTCCAATAACAAGAATAAAATGGATGTGGTTCTGAATTGAAACATCCTTTGCAATATGTCCTAGAAAATCTTCTTCAACGACGATACCTCCGAGAGAGTGGAGTAATTGTTCCAGTTCAGCGAAGGCTGTTTTCTCAGATTTATAAGCATCTGATTTTCGAATATTTGTCAGAGCATAGTTTTCAATTTGACGAACACGTTCACGGGTAATGCCGTACATCTTGCCAATAGCATCAAGGGTCATTTTTTCTGTATCTTTTCCAAGACCGTATCTTTTAACAAGAACTTCTCGAGCTCGATCAGGAAGGACCGATAAGAGTTTCTTTGTAGTTTGTTTTGGCTTAAATTGAATTATGGCCATGAATTTAAATTTATTATGTGATTAAGATATTACATTATCATTGATAATATGTCAATAACGTGCTCTTAAAGTACGAAATTGATAAGCTTGCTTTTAACAAAAATAACCTTTTTTATCTCCTTTCTTTCAAGCCATTTCGTTATTTCAGGCATATTTTGAGCCATATTTTTAACATTATCCTCTGTTGCCTCGCGAGCTATTTCCAATGAACCTCTCACTTTCCCATTTACCTGTATCGTTATCGTAACTGTGTTCTCCACAAGCTTAAGGGGGTCATATTGCGGCCATGGTGATATATGCACAGACTTCTTGTTCTTCAATAAACTCCAAAGCTCATCAGCGACATGTGGCGCAAAAGGTGCTGTTAATTGAATAAGAATTTCGTAGTGTTCCTTGGAAATAATCTGCTCCTTTTCAAATTCATTAACCATAATCATCAGAGAACTGATTGCAGTATTGAATTTCATATCTTCAATATCGTCTGATACTTTTTTGATTGTTTTATGTACAAGTGTTTCAATTTTTGCATTAGTATTTTGACCAATTTTTTCTTGTAATTTCCAAACTCTTTCAATAAATCTTCGGGAACCGGCAATAGTATTTGAATCCCATGCAATAGCTTGATCAAAAGGACCCATGAACATTTCATGAATACGAAGAGAATCAGCTCCTACAGTTTTTACGATTTCATCTGGATTGACAATATTGCCTTTTGACTTAGACATTTTTTCTCCACCTTCAGCAAGAATAAGGCCATGAGAAGTTCTCTTCTTATATGGTTCACTTGTTGGAACTAATCCGAGATCAAATAGGAACTTGTGCCAGAAGCGTGAGTAGAGTAAGTGGAGAGTCGTATGCTCCATTCCTCCATTATACCAATCTACTGGAGTCCAGTATTCGAGATTTTTCTTATCTGCAAATGCTTTTTTGTTTTTTGAATCTGTATAGCGCAAATAATACCAGCTCGAACCAGCCCATTGAGGCATAGTATCAGTTTCCCGCTTTGCCTTGCTTGTGCAATTCGGACATTTCGTATTTACCCACTTTTCAATAGCGGAAAGTGGTGACTCTCCTGTCTGCGTTGGTTGATAGTTTTTTACTTTTGGTAATTCAAGTGGCAATTCGCTTTCAGGGAGTGGGACAATTCCACATTTTTCACAATGCACAACTGGTATTGGCTCACCCCAATATCTCTGACGTGA
>JAYTHA010000088.1:0-4906 GCA_043732935.1 Candidatus Tayloriibacteriota bacterium | reverse complement strand
GATTGATGACCTTTTTCTGGCGCTTCTTTTCAGCGTCTATAAGTTGTTTGATCTGTCGGTCTTTCATATCTGTAATCTTATTCTACAAGTGGTTCAATTGTAAAGCCATCTTTTATCTTATTATTTTCATCAAAAGTAAAATGGGCATGCAAACGTTCTCCTTGTAAAACCCTTAAGAGCCAGTGTATATCATCTTCCCACATCTTATCAAATGGAATTGCATCCTTTGAATACCATTCAGGCCTCATTTCTTCTGACTCTGTCGGCTCACCTTCCCATTCTGTAGTAAAAAAAACGTGACATTCTTGGCTCCATTCTGGTTTTGTTTCAAAAGTAAAATGAAGCACAGCAACCTTTTCCAACGACTCTTCATTAACACTGACGCCAATTTCTTCAGAAATTTCTCTGACCATTGCCTGCTCAACAGTTTCACCTTTTTCAACATGTCCACCAACACCGTTCATTTTCCCAGCACCAAATCGTACTTTTTTTAGCGCAAGTAGAATATCTGTGGCAGTATTTAAAAAACAAAGAGTGGTGAGTTTCATATAAGTGTTTGTATTAATTCAAAGAAATCTTTTTGCACTTTTTCTAAACTCTGATTCGCATTAATTATTTTGTGTGGAACTTTTTTAAAAAAATTCAAATAACCTTCTCGCACATTTGTATGAAAATCAATTTCTCTATCATCAAAATGATCATATTGCTTGCCCTGAAGAAAGGATTGGTTTCTCGAGTTCGCTCTTCGCACTCCCTCTCTCGGCTCTACATCAAAAAAAATATAAAGATCTGGTTTTATTGCCAAATGATCATGCAAATCCCAAAATATTTTTTCAAGCTTTCCCTTCGACTGCGCGTGTACCTGATATGCATAGGATGAAGCGTCGAATCTATCAGTAATAATTGGAATCCCTTTTTCAAGAGACGGACCAATCATGTTCGCGACATTGTCATATCGTGAAGCAAACATCAAACAAAGTGTTGTTTCGGCTGGTGCTGTCTTTGCTAAAGGATTTTTTATCGCTGCCTCGCGTATAAGTTCAGAGTAAGGAGTTCCTCCAGGTTCACGAGTTGTATGGATGGCATCACCAAGCTTCTCTTTCAATCGCATCAGCATGCTCGATTTACCAGATCCTTCTCCACCTTCAATTACAATAAATTTTGGTCTGGCTTTAGTCTTTGGCATGGATAGATTTTAACATAAAATAAAAAGAAAACCCCTCGCTCCGAAAAGCGGGGGTTGGGAGAACAGAGAGTCTTCAGGCTGGACACAGCCCAGGACATCGTTGCTTGCGAGGCGTTTGCATCATCCTCGTGAGAGTTTGGAATGCGCGCTCTGGAACTTCACTGAGTGATTCGTAGGTTCCGTATTCATAAGGAAGACCATAAACTCCCTGAACAAGCCGGGACACGCTGCTATCAACATGAGCAAGGGCAAGCACGGGAACCTTGCGACCCCACAAAGCAGCGCCGATCTCGATGCCCATTCCTGTTGATGCGTAATCGCAGATTGCGAGGACACAGTCGGATTTCATGACACACTCGATGATGTCCCAGTGATATGTCTGTCTGGGATCACCTTCAGCAGTTCCCAAAAAGTCTAGGACATCAAAACGTTCACGAAGTCGAACCTTTAAAACGCCGATTGAGGCAAGGAATGCGACTTTGAGTTCAGGTGGCACGTTGTTAATTGCGCAAGCAACATAGAGCTTTTTCTTTGTGGAAGGAGGCATAGGCAGTAAGTTTTGAGGGTTTGATTGCTGTGCTTCAGTTGAAGCATCTCGCGAAATACTACAATTTCGATATAGGTATGTCAACAGAACCTATTTCCCCGTACTCCCAAATCTTCCCTCTCCGCGACTTGTCTGATTCAATTCATCAGCCTCTTTCAATTCGGCAATAACTACTGGAAAAATTACCAACTGAGCAATTTTATCTCCTTTACTTATATGATATGTCTCTTGTCCAAGATTTATAAGTTGCACATTATATTCTCCACGATATCCAGCATCAAAAACTCCACCCATTGTGTGTATACCAGCTTTATTCGGCAAACTGCTTTTATCTTTTACTATCGCCGCGTAGCCATTTTCAAATTCCAAAGCAAAACCATTAAAAAATACTTTTCTCTCCCCTGGTTTCAAATCGTAATCTTCTAATGAATACAAATCCAAACCGACATCTCCAGGATGAGCATAATTTGGCAGTTTCGCATCTTTATTTAATTTTTTAATTTTTATCTGCATGTTATTTTTTAAATAATTCTTCAGCATTATCAACAAGATATACATCCTTGATTCCAGCTTTAATCATAGAATTCCAACACGGCTTACAACACCACCAATGACCGTAGTGATAGAGATCAGCACCTTTTGTATCAAAACCTTTCTTCCAAGCATCAAGAACTGCTCTTGTTTCTGAATGATAACGACATGATGAACAGCCAGGACACAACCAATATTTCTTACCTGAAGGAATTTTTAGAATTCTTCTTACACACAAACCATTTTTATGAAGATCAATTAACTTTTTATTCTTTAAAGCGCTTTGATTCGCGCCGGTTCCGATAATTTTCCCATCTTTAACAATAAGAGCGCTGGTAGGATGGTTCTGATCTGTAGATTGCGTCAGAGTAACTTTCTGCGTTTCCGCCATAAATGGATCAGAAATTGATATGTATTTGAATTCTCTTCCCTCTGGCAAATATGGATAATGATTATTCATTGGAGTTTAGTGTTAACATTATATATAATTAAACGACTATGACCAAATTCGACCAAATCTACAGAGACATGGTGACGAGAATAATGACTGAAGGCGAAGACGAGTTGAATAAGAGCAAGCAGGCTGGAAGTGAGCGCGCAGAATATTACACGAGAGCAATACCTGGCATGCATTTCTCAATTGATATAGAAAAAGATGGTTTCCCACTTTTAACCTTAAGAAAAGTTCCTGTCAAAGCTCCTATCGCTGAACAAGCTTGGTTTATTCTTGGTTCAAGAAAGCCTGAAGATTTTCTCAGAGAATATACGAAGATCTGGGATGCATTCACAAATCCAAATGATGTCGTCACAGTTGCCTATGGATACCGATGGAGAAAACATTTTGGCCGTGATCAGCTTGCTCTACTTATTGATTTATTAAAAAAAGAGCCAGGTTCACGTCATGGAGTAATTGTAATGTGGGATCCCTCGCAAGACGGACTGTCATTAGCAAAGAAAAAGAATGTACCTTGTCCTTATACCTTTACAGTGAATATTATCGGTGGAAGATTGCATCTGCATTTAATTGTGAGATCTAACGATATTATACTTGGAGCACCTTTTGATATTGCTGGCTTCGCTTTCCTACAATGTGTATTAGCACAAAAAATTGGTGTGCGCACAGGAATATATAGCCACTCAATTTCAAATGCACATATCTATGATTCACACTTTGATGCAGCAAAAGAACTTATGAAAAGAACGAATGATCATAAGAAAATTATCTTGGAATTACCGGAAAATACTTTCGACGAAATTGAAAAAAGAAACAAGGGGGTGGTAGATACAATTATTGAAAATTTGACAAGTCAGTACGCACCAATGGACGCAATAACAGGAATCAAGATAGTTCCCTATTAATTCAATCGAATCTCATTTATAATCTATCCATGTCTGTAATAACCAAAAAACAAATATTAGAAAAAATTAAAAGCGGTGAAATCGCTTTCAAGCCGGCGCTCGATCAATTCCAATTACAAGAGCATGCCGTAGACTTGAGACTTGGCTTTACCTTTATGATTCCAAAGATGTGGCATCTTACCCCGCGAGGTCGTGAATCTCTTGATATTACGCATTTTGATAAGAATAATAACGGTTTTTTTGAAGTAGTTGAGCTTGAGCAAGGCCAGTATTTTGACTTATTACCACAAGAATATATCCTCGTTTCAACATTTGAATCAATAAAGGTTCCAGATAATTTAATGGCCGTGCTTTACCCTCGTTCCTCAACAAATAGAAAAGGTCTGTCTTTGGACCTCACAGGAATTATAGACTCAGGATATGAAGGTCAATTAGTACTCCCGATTCGAAATAATACAAGATCTCAAACAGTTCGCCTCTACCCTGGCGAGCGCATGTGTCAAATTGTTTTTGAGGAACTCACAGAAAAAGTTTCAGCACGAAAAAGCAAATATCATCAAAAAGATATCATCGATGGAGTTACTCTAGAAAAGAGAGACGAGTCAGAACTTATACTTAGTGGAAAGATAAAAGAACTTAAGGAAAATTTCAAGATAATTTAATGATAAAAGTCTTCATTATCGCCGCTGTTTCAGCAGACGGTTTCATAGCAAAGGATTCACAGCATGCTGCTCTTTGGACCAGCAAAGCTGATAAGAAGCGCTTTATCGAACTTACCAAGCGTGCAGGTGTCGTCGTCATGGGTTCTGCAACCTATAAAACACTTGGAAGACCTCTGAAAGAACGGGTGAATATTGTTTATTCAAAGTCTCAGAATTTTGAAGGTGCAGAAATGACACAGGATAACCCAAAAGATTTGATAATGAAACTAGAACAAAGAGGATTCAAGGAAGTTGCGATCTGTGGAGGTTCTCATATTTATACAATGTTTATGAAAGTAGGAATTGTAGATAATCTTTACTTAACAGTCGAGCCGATAGTTTTTGGAAAAGGAATTACGCTTTTTAATGAGGATCTGCATTATTTATTAAATTTAAAATCATCTCAAGCTTCCGAAACAACTGGTTCCCTTTTACTTGAATATAAAGTTGATTATACAGGTGCAGTAAAACTGAAGGATTAAATTGTTGACAGTTTCCAAAAAAGTCGTAGGATAAGCGCTAGCTAGCAACCGCAACAACTTAACGAAAGCAAAAAATGAAGGCATTACAATTAGCCAGAAA
>JAYTHA010000087.1:0-5112 GCA_043732935.1 Candidatus Tayloriibacteriota bacterium | reverse complement strand
GTTTATACTTTTTGGAGATCTTTTGATTTCAGGAAAGTTTATGGGGGTACTTGCTGTTAGTCTTGGTAGTATACTATTAGCAGGAGTGGGCGCATGGTTGTTCCATCTTGATATTTCAAAAAATAATTAAGCCAAAGTAGCTCAGTTGGTAGAGCATTACTTTCGTAAAGTAAGGGTCGCCGGTTCGATCCCGGCCTTTGGCTCATGAAAACATTTACAAAAAAGGAGAGTGCTTTATAATTACAACCATGTCAAAAGAAGAAACTCAAAAGAAAATTGATGAACTTGAAAGCTCTATGCAATCTGCAGATTTTTGGAGTGATAAGAATAAAGCGCAATCAATCATTAAAGAAATCGCGGATTTGAAGTCCGATCTTGAAGGCATAGGAAAATTTGATAAAGGCAATGCCATCATGACTATTTTCTCTGGCGCCGGTGGAGATGATGCTGAAGATTTTTCGGCGATTCTCTATAGAATGTATCGAAAACTCGCAGAACACCGAGGCTGGGGGATGGAATTGATTCATGAGAATACTAATGATCACGGAGGATATAGAAATATCACCGTTGAAATAAGCGGAAAAAATGCCTATGGAACTTTGAAAAATGAATCAGGGGTCCATCGCCTTGTTCGAATTTCTCCTTTTAATGCGAAACAGCTACGTCACACTTCTTTTTCTATGGTTGAAATTATTCCAAAATTTGAAAGAACAAATAGCGCTGATATGGAATTGCCCGAAAAAGACATTGAAATTTCTATCGCCAAGTCAGGTGGTCCAGGAGGGCAAAATGTAAATAAAAGGGAAACCGCTGTTCGTATTGTCCATAAGCCAACAGGACTTTCTGTTCATGTCACCTCTGAAAGATCACAGGCTCAGAACAAAGAAAAGGCTATTGATATTTTGCGAGGGAAATTGTTTAAGTATCAAGAAGACGAAAGAATTGCTCGAGAAAAGGGAATGTATATCAGCAAATCTACTTCAATAGAATGGGGTAATCAGATACGTTCATATGTTTTTCATCCGTATAAAATGGTAAAAGATCATAGGACTAATGTTGAAACAAGCCAAGTCGACAAGGTGCTCGAAGGACATCTTGATGAATTTCTAGAAGCCAAAAAAGTGCTATAATAGACATATGATTTATTTCGATAAGGTGTCAAAAGTATATCCTGACGAATCCGTTGCTCTTGATCAAGTGAGCTTTGGTGTACAACCGAATGAATTTATCACGATTGTTGGCCATTCTGGTGCAGGAAAAACGACACTTATAAAAATGCTTATCGCAGAAGATAGTCCGACTGAAGGTGCTGTTTTCTTTGAATCTGCGAATGTCCATAAATTAAAGAAGGGTGAAATGAATAAATTGCGTCGAAGAATCGGAACGGTTTTTCAAGATTTTAGACTTATTCCAAACAAGACCACCTATGAAAATATTGCCTTTGCTATGGAAGCTGCTGGACGCACTGATGCAGAAATTGCCTCTGATGTGCCTCATGTTCTTGAGCTTGTCAATTTGAGCAATAAAATATGGAATTTTCCACATGAACTTTCTGGAGGAGAGAAGCAAAGAGTTGCTATTGCCCGAGCTATTGTCACTCAGCCTGATATAATTATTGCTGATGAGCCAACAGGAAATCTTGATCCGATCAATACCTACGAAATCATCAAAATCCTTCAGAAAATCCACAAGCTCGGAACAACAGTTTTGCTCACTACTCACAATAAGGGAGTTGTAGACACAGTGAATGGTCGTGTCATTACCATGGAGAAAGGTAGGATTATCCGTGATGATAAGGATGGTAAATATGTTTTGTAATTTTTAATATATCATATGATTTTCACAAATTTTAAAAGAATAACTCGCACAGGCTTCATCAATTTTTGGAGAAATGGATTTCTTTCTTTTTCTGCAATCATCGTTTTGACCCTCTCACTTTCAGTTTTTGGAGCCCTCATTTTCGGTTCTGCTTTCGGTCGAGCTTTACTTAAAGAAGTGAAGAATAAAGTTGATATCAATGTCTATTTTGTTCTTGATTCACAAGAGTCAGATATTCTTTCTTTAAAAAAGACTGTAGAAAATCTTCCAGAAGTTGATAAGGTTGAGTATATTTCACGAAATATGGCACTCTCTGCTTTTAAGAATAAATGGAAAGATAATACGCTTATTCTTCAAGGACTTGATGAAATCGGAGACAATCCATTTCCGGCTGTTTTGAATATTAAGGCGAAGGAGCCATCTCAATATGCAGGTATTGCTCATTTTCTCGATAGTAAAAGCTCACTTTCAAAGGATGGAAGCGCTATTGTAGAAAAGGTTAATTATAATCAAAACAAAGTTATTATTGATAGACTCGGACGTATTATTCCTGCTGCAGAAAAAGCCGGATCTATTATCGCTATTCTTTTTGTTCTTGTGGCGGTTATAATCACATTTAATACTATTAGACTTATTATCTTTACTGCCAAGGATGAAATTTCTGTCATGAAGCTTGTAGGTGCATCAAATCTCTATATCCGCGGTCCATTCGTCATTTCAGGAATTATGTACGGAGTATTTTCAGGTGTTCTGACACTTATTGCGCTTGGAATCTTCGCTTATTATAGTGATGTCGTGATTATGAAATTTGCTGGTGTTCAAGGCGCACAAGATTTCTCACTTTTAGTCAATGTTTTCTCAAGTTATTTCATCACGAATTTCGGACAGATCTTCGCTATCATTATGGGCTCAGGAATTGTCCTCGGTGGGATATCAAGTTATCTCGCCGTGAAGCGCTATTTACGAGTCTAGAATATTTGATAGAATACGAATATGAAAAAAACGACCGCCCGAAAGAACCATAAATATATTTTCGTCCTCGGTGGTGTGATGTCTGGAGTTGGAAAGGGTATTGCGACTTCATCTATTGGAACCCTTTTACAGGCGCAAGGCTTTGAAGTAAATCTCGCAAAGGTTGACCCGTATCTTAATGTCGATGCGGGAACCATGAACCCCACTGAGCACGGTGAGGTTTTTGTTTTGAATTCTGGACTTGAAACTGATCAGGATATGGGAAATTATGAGCGATTCTTAAATCGTGACCTTTTACGTGAGGATTATATTACTTCTGGAATGGTGTATAAGCATGTGATCGACAAAGAAAGAAATCTCGGCTTTGGAGGAAAGTGTGTAGAGGCAGTACCTCATATTCGTGATGAAATTGTGAGTCGTTTCCAGCACGCTGCGCATCTCAATAAAAGTGAGATTTCAATAATTGAAATTGGTGGAACTGTGGGTGATTATCAGAATATTATGTTCATTGAAGCTGCACGTGTTCTCAAAATTAAACATCCTGATGATGTGATTTTTATTATGGTAAGTTATCTTCCAATTCCAAATAAAATTGGTGAAATGAAAAGCCGACCAACACAAAATGCCGTGCATCAGCTTGCAAGTTATGGTGTGACGACGGATATCATCATTGCTCGTTCGGAAGTTCCTGTTGATCAAAAAAGAAAAGAAAAAATCGGTATTGCCTGTAATATCCCCGAACAGAATGTTATTTCAGCACCTGATATTGATAGTGTTTATGATGTCCCAGTAAATTTCGAACATGATAAGCTCGGAGATATTATTTTGAAATCTCTTAAACTTGAAAAAAGAAAAGGCACAGGTCTCGGTGAGTGGAAGAAATTTGCAAGAAATATAAAGAATAGCGAGAAAGAGATTCATGTAGCGATAGTTGGTAAATACTTCAATACCGGAGACTTTGTTCTTACTGATGCGTATCTTTCGGTTCTTGAAGCGATTAAATACTCCGCATGTGCTCATAAGGTTAAGGCAAAAATCAGCGCAGTGAATGCACGTGACTTTGAAATTGAAAATCCTAATTATGAATCTTTGAATCAATACGATGGCATCATTGTACCTGGAGGTTTCGGTGAAAAAGGAATTGAGGGAAAGCTCAATGTGATCCGCCATGCCCGTGAGAATAAGATTCCGTATTTTGGTCTTTGCTATGGTATGCAATTAATGACTATTGAATTTGCGCGAAATGTTCTCGGACTTGAGGGTGCACAGACTGCAGAAATTGATCCTCATGCATCGCATCTTATTATTGACATTATGCCTGATCAAAAGAAAAAACTTCTTGATAAGGATTTTGGGGGAAGTATGAGATTGGGACTATATAAAGCGAAGATCGGGAAAGATACCATTGCCTTTGATGCATATAAAACTGGGTCAATTGAAGAACGACACCGACACCGTTATGAAGTAAATCCAAAATATATTGAAGAAATAGAAAAAGCCGGACTGGTATTTTCTGGAAAGTCTCCTGATGGCACGCTTATGGAAATAGCTGAACTTCCTCGAACTAAACATCCATTCTTTCTTGGCACACAATTCCATCCAGAGCTTCTTGCACGACCACTTCGTCCGCATCCGTTGTTTAGTGAATTCGTGAAGGTGATTAAGAAAGGGAAGAATTAGATAAAAAAAAGACCAGATCACCGTACTGACGGTGAGAGCTGGTCGGGGGGTTTTGGCCGTCGCGCTGTAGCAGACGAAGCCTCTAAATCGGAGGTCAGTGCTTTTGATGACCTGCGTAGCTGGTGAACGACAGTTGGCTTTGATCTTCATGCGGTGTGCTGTCCTATGAACAGGGAGGATTTACTTGAATATTCCTCATTTTTAAGGTATTTTAAGGACTACACATTGCCAGATCGTCTAACGGTAGGACGTCGCTCTCTGAAAGCGAAAATTTTGGTTCGATTCCAAGTCTGGCAGCACTACTGGATTTTCAATGCACGATTGTTCGAATTGTGCTTGTTTATCCTCGTTATTTAGAGGTTCTAACCGCTTCTTTAGTTTCATAACATCTTTAGATATTCTGCGGAGGGGTAGAATGCTTTTCTCTATGTCAACACTCACTCGTTTATCTTTTATGACGAGGTTCGAACCAAGTGTTGAGAGTATTCCTCTTTTGACTTCTGGTGAACCATTCTTGAATTTCTCTTGTGCCTTCTCGATAAAAGTAAACATTTGGTCGCCACTCTCAATCCACTGATCGATTCTTTTATCGTTATTCTCGAATTGATCACCGAGTTTTTTCTTTTCACCTAAAATCTTCTC
>JAYTHA010000086.1:0-4139 GCA_043732935.1 Candidatus Tayloriibacteriota bacterium | reverse complement strand
TATGACCTATGGTATAAATATCCTTATGCAACAAACGAGCTTTATGGATAATGGGCGGAGTGATATCTGTCGGGGGGGGGGTATTCATGGGTTTCATTTTAATAATATAATTTCTATTGAGAATATTTTTTCTGCCTGGCGCGAATTTTCCAAAGGTAAGCGATCAATTGAGGATGTAAGTTCCTTTGAACTTAATCTTGAAAGCAATCTTTTCAATCTTCATGAAGACTTGGTATCAGGCAAGTGGCAACCAAACCCCTATACACCTTTTTATGTTCAAGATCCAAAATTGCGACTTATCCATAAAGCAACTGTTCGTGATAGAGTTCTCTATCAAGCAGTATACCAGATATTGTATCAGATTTTTGATTCTTCTTTCATTCACGATGTATATTCCTCAAGAGATTTAAAGGGAACTCATGCCGGAGTGAATCGTTTCAATGAATTTTCAAAAAAAGTTTCAGCTAACTTTACACGACAAACATTTGCTCTTAAATGCGATATTAGAAAATTCTTTGATTCTATAGATCACAACATACTATTTAATCTTCTTTGTAAGAAAATAGAAGACAAGAAATTACTAGATTTACTATGGAAGATTATTGATTCTTTCCACCACACTCCTCACAAAGGTCTACCTCTTGGCAACGTAACGAGTCAGCTCTTTGCTAATGTTTATATGAATGAATTTGATCAATTTATAAAGCACAAGACAAAAGCAAAATATTATATACGATATTGTGATGATTTTATTATTCTTCATACTTCTGAAAATTTTCTTAAATCGCTCACTACGGACATTGCGAATTTTTTGAATAAAAAATTAGATTTAAATTTACATCCTCGAAAAATCGAACTGAGAAAAGTCGTCCACGGAGTCGATTTCCTCGGCTATGTATCATTACCTCACTATAAAGTTTTACGTACGAGTACCAAAAAGAGAATGATGAAAAAGATTACACATTTGAAGCAATTATTTGATGCTGGAAAAATTACAAAAGAGTTCCTTGGACAATCTATGCAATCCTATCTCGGCGTACTATCTCATTGTAAAGGTGAGAAGATTAGGGATGAAATTAATATTATTTCCCCAAAATTTTAAGCGCCTCCTTTACCTTATCACTCGTCTTCGTAATTTCCTTTGAAACTTTTTTTAATGCATCTCGTGCTTCATTTTGGCTATATCCGAGGGATTTGAGTGCCTCGAGTGCATCAGCATCGCCACGCATTGCTTTTTCTGATTCTGGAGTATGAGCGACTGTTCCAACTTTATCTTTGAGTTCCATTACAATTTTCTCTGCTACCTTTTTACCGATACCTGATACCTTTGTAAGATGGGAAGTATCACTTGTTTGGATCGCTGTTTCTAGTGTATGAACTGAAGCGACATTAAGAATTCCAAGAGCTGTTTTTGGGCCGATTCCAGAAATAGTAATAAGAAGTTCAAAGAAATTCAATTCAGCTAGAGAAAGAAACCCATATAAATCCATAGCGTTTTCTCGGACTGCCAAGTATGTCCACAGAGTGACCTTTTTCTCTTCTTTGCCAAGTTTAGACATTATATCTGCTGTCGTGGCGACTGTATAGCCGACTCCATTAACATCAAGCACTATATACTTGAGATCTATATGGGCTATTGAACCTGTAAGACGGGATATCATGCCTCTATCATAGCTGAAATCTTGCCTTTTTTAAAGCTATGTGTTAGTTTTTACCTACAAACATATATGGCAATAACATCATCAGCAAAGAAAGCACTCCGAGCAGGAGCACGAAAGAAAGTTAATAATCTCCGCACTAAGGCGGCTATTGACGTTCCTCTTAAGAAATTCCGTAAGCTTGTAGAAGAGAAGAAAGTAAAAGAGGCAAAGGCACTTATTCCAGCTCTCTATAAGGCACTTGATAAGGCAGCAAAGAGAAATTACATAAAATTCAACGCTGCATCTCGATATAAGTCTCGAATCATGGCAGCAGCAAAGAAGCTCGGATAAAACAAAAAGACCGGACTATCCGGTTTTTTTGTTTTCCCGTCTCGTTTGTGCTCTCAGTAGGAATCGAACCTACATTACAACTTCCGCAAAGTTGAGTCCTATCCATTGAACGATGAGAGCGATTGAATCACAGTATCATATTTGGCAGATAATTCAAAAATTAAACGATGGTCACCTTTAATTGGCCACCGACAGCCTTCGCTACTCTCTTGAGAAATTTAATGGATGGATTAAAGTTTCCTGATTCCAAGCGGGAGATAGTTGCTTGATCACTGCCGATCTTTTCAGCAAGTTCTTTTTGGCTCATATCTTGCTCAATGCGTTTCTTAAGTACATCATGAATAATCTGGAATTCAACTTCCAAGGCATCATAAGCTTCCCTGAATTTAGGATTTTTCATTTGCTCATTGTGATAATCTTCAAAATTTATGTATTTCATAGTGTTTTAATTATATGTCATATATATCATATATGCAAATTATTATATTTAACTCTAATAGATTTGATTTCCTTTAAGTTTATCTGCTCCGTCTTTTTCATAAAAGCATGAAAAATTAAAGCAGAATTATTATGGAAGGTGTAAATGAGCCGTATATTATGTGTACCATCAACACGAAGCTCGAATATTCTAGGTAGAATATTTTTACTATAAGGCATTTTAATTAAATACCCGAAACTTTTCAAAACTATAATAAACCTGTTTGCCCTGGATCTATTATTTTCATCAATTTCTAATAAAAAATTTCTAACATCCTCTAAAATAATTACATTCATCAGCGCATCATACCAAATCAAGAAATGCTCAAGACGGAATCAAGAAATTTCCAAGAAAAGAAAATCTCAGGTACTAGAATCCAAATCTTTCTAAGATTTTTTGAGAGAGAGGCTCAGAGTGTTCAGTTTCAGAAATATAATTCAAAAGAATATCCCGAACTTGTTCTGGATCTACTTCTTCAATTTGAATATTTATATAAGGCATGAAAGTCTTATGAGATTTTATAAGAACCTTTGAAGGTCTTTCGTGAGCATCAATCCAAAATGATTCGAGAGTCAGAAAAGGGTAGAGTATGTCATTTACAACAACGCTTCTGTCATTTATTTCATAATGCGCAATCTTCGGTTTTTGCGATGCGTGCACTACGAGCGCGAAAGCTCCGACAACGATGAAAATTCCGAAGATGATATTGCTGAAAATGAATGCTAAAGCTGCAGCGGTTAGGGCGATAATACCGACTGCCCAGTACCAGTCATTATTTTTTTCTATATGAATATGTTCGGGAGCATCCCAAGCGATGAGAGGTTGCATGGGAATAGTATAGCATTATTTTCTAAGGTGGATTGTGAATAAGTTGATAAAAAAAGACCCCCGAAATTGCGGGGGTTAGACTACCTAGCTCTTTTACTTGCTCGGCTTTTTCTTGATATTGAATTTAATGCCGAAATTTCCGCCAGCTCTCCAGCCGAAGTAAAAATCAATCTTTTTGCCTCGATAGGAGATCATCGGAAGTCTCAAACACTTGTATTCGGCCACTGAATAATTCCAGCCACCATGAGGATTCCAGATAGATTCAGGATATAACCCACTTCTCACATGTTCTTTGTCAGCGATACCAATGACATAGAAAGTGAAATTATTAAACGGGTTTCTGGTAAACCACGTAAGATTCCTGAAATTTTTTCCAGGACGATGCCAATCAGGAGCTTCCATGTGATCTAGATTCCTGCACCACCAGATAGGATTGACCTTGTCCCATGTCGTTATGTTTGTCGTGTTCGGTTTTGGGGTGATTCGAATGCTGTGCCAAGTATTGGTGAGTGGACGGCTCACATTTCTTGCCTTTGGTGGGAACTTGGTCGGATCAACTGAACGACATCCAACAATATAGGCTAAAAGTGCCAGTAGAGAGAGACTCTGTAGGTTAATTTTCATAATGTGCCTTTCGGAGAGAAGTTTGCTCCTTTAATCAAGCCCTGTCAAATTTTTTTACGAAATTGCGGGCCATGTGAGTTAAGTACCCACAGCTACAAGCAGTATAAGGCTTTTTGAAAGGTTTAAACAGTGCTTTCTTGAGGCAAGTGAGTCGGGGTCTCAAATGCCAACAAATGCCAATTTTTAACAGAATCGAAACTCTTAAAGAAAAGGCTGAA
>JAYTHA010000085.1:0-1513 GCA_043732935.1 Candidatus Tayloriibacteriota bacterium | reverse complement strand
TCTAAAGCATGTGAGTTTGCTGGAGTGTTACGTACGGTTCGCTCCACCCGTTCTACTATAATTCCTCCTCAACATAAATAGCTTTTTCTCTTTAAGTTTGAATAACAAAAATAGATTCATTTTTCGAAAACAAGAAATTTTATTTTAATATCGAAAAAGTATCGTTGAAAAATTGATGAAATCTACGAGACATCTGAACTACGTAGCTCAAAATAAGCATAGTACAAAATGAAACTTATCGAATTACGAAAACATATAGGTAGAATATGCTAATTCATTTAAGAGTCATTGTGATCAGTATCCCGTGTTGAAGGACTCTTCGAAGATGAAGATGACGATGAAGAGGCATTGTGATCAGTATCCCATGTTGAAGGACTCTTCGAAGATGAAGATGAAGATGAAGATGCAGATGACAATGACAAAGGCACATCTTTTCTCGCACGCTTCGTACCGACGAGTTCACAAAAATCTCGATCAGAGGGAAGGGAGAAGGTGATGTCAGCCACAGAATATGTGGGGCAGATGTATAGGCATTTTTGAGTACATAATGCATGTACAGCGGCGGCATCGGGAAAGTCGCTAGACCAATAATTAGTCGCTTTCAATTTATTCTTTCTTCTAGGATCAAGAATAAAAAAGTAGTAATGATCCTTAAGAAGATCACGCATGCCGGAAAACTTACAGTATTTCCGGATGTTTTCCTCAGTAAAGAGCACGTTGAAGTACACGTTTTCTTGAACTGTTGCCTCGTGCAACTCAAGATCCGAGGTTGGGATGATTTCATCACGATCCATGAAGATCAACTTAGCGATGTGGGTATTCTGGGGCTGCAGTTTAGAACTCTGAAGAAAAAGTAGTGTGAAAACTTTGTAAGAAAGAATCTACCGAAGTAAAATACAATACATGAAAAACAATATTCAACTAACCCGATCACTCGAATTGATAATAGCAGACATAGTGCGTCTTCTCTTGGTGGATTGTCCAGCGACTTGAGAGGAAAGAAAAATTTGTCTTCTTTCTGCTTCAGCAAGCGGCCTTGCCTGTGGCATGACCTCCACCCTCTGTTTGCCAAGTTCAACAAACCGGCCGTTGTCCATACGACCGATGACCTATGATAGATATCAATTTAAGTTAAATATTTTGACGAATTGAATAGTGAGTACGGAAGAAGATAACCTACCTGGTGATACTGTTTCAGATGACCGCAGATTATGCAGGTATCATTGTCTTCACAAGTGAAGAGCATACAAAACTTACTGCAACTACCATTATCAAAATGGCAACTGCCATGAACAAATCCCAAGTCGGCCATTGAATGATTGTTACTTGTGAATAGAAACATCAATGCAACTGTAAATGGTTATTCTAAACTCCATCATATTCAAAGCGCGACACTTCTTATTTTAAATTTCATGCGCACAGAAACGGGATTTTTATTATTTCGCGTGCGCGGATTTTGTATTTCTTTTTACTCGCGCGCGCGGATTTTGTATTTTTTTTTACGCACACGCGG
>JAYTHA010000084.1:0-2563 GCA_043732935.1 Candidatus Tayloriibacteriota bacterium | reverse complement strand
GGAAAAGATCTACATTATCCGAGGTAAGAAAGTAATGATTGATAGGGATTTGGCCACTTTGTATGAAGTACTGACGAAGCAATTAAATCGTGCAGTAAGAAGAAATCTAGATAGATTCCCTGTTGATTTCATGTTTAAAATGACAAAGGAAGAGACGAGTAACTTGAAGTGCCAATTTGGCACTTCAAGTTATGGAGGTGCGAGAAAACCCTCTCTTGCCTTCACCGAGCAAGGTATCGCCATGCTTTCAAGCGTTCTAAACAGTAAACGCGCAATCCATGTAAACATCCAAATCATTCGCATTTTCACCAAACTTCGTGAAATGATTGATGCCTATAAAGAACTCCGCGAGAAGGTAGAAGAGATGGAGAAGAACAATGAGACGAATTTTAGTGAGATATTCAGGGTAATCAGGTTGCTTATCACAGAAAAAGAGGAACCTAAGGGCCCTATGGGTTTTCGTGCAGATTAGCTACTATATGCTATATTGGCAATATCAATGAAAAAGTTTATCAAAAACAAAGAGGATTTTACTTGTGAAAAGTGCCGAAAGGAGGTTAAAGGGACAGGGTTCACCAATCACTGCCCCCAGTGTCTTTATAGTAAACATGTAGACGTTTCACCTGGGGACCGTGCTAATGAGTGTTGTGCCCTTATGAAACCTATCAGGGTAGAGGGGACAGGGATTGATAAAATGCAGATAGTTCACAAGTGTGTAAAGTGTGCAGCGGAGAAAAACAACAAGATCCAGAAGGATGATGATATAGAAGCTGTGGCACAGGTGGCAAAAGACTTTGCAAAGGAGAAAATAGAGAGCTGGAAGATAAAAAGGTAGAAATTGTAGAAATCGTCACTCTCTGCTATATTAGCAGGGTGCATAAATGCAGGATTGGTTTAGTGGTAGAATGACTGCCTTCCAAGCAGTAGACAAGGGTTCGATTCCCTTATCCTGCACCACCAAGGGCGATGCGTAGGCTCTATATTTTCCAACGTTTTTTCGTTGTTGAAATTGAGCACTCCACCGAGAATCGAACCGAGGTCTATTTTGGCTATATTTTTCAACAAAATATAAATAAGGCTGACTAGCGTATAATTTTAAATTTCGATTCCAAACTCGTTCTCATAAAACTTATTCCTCTTCTTAAATTGTCTATCTAAAAATTCTACATGTAAGTCGTGTATATCGACTACATATTTTACTCCATTACCACGGAGCCTACCTATGTATTGCTTGAGCTTGCCTTCAAATGAAATTGGAAATGCAAGAACCAAACAATCAAATCCTAAAATATCCAGCCCTTCGCCGAATAATTGCCCTGTTGCTATGAGCACCTTAAAATTTCCAGACTTTATTTGGTCGTATTTCAGCTTTCTTTGTCGTACAGAATCATCACCAGAAAGATTAATAATCTCGGTTTGGTTACGCAAGTGTAAAAACAAGATTTCCATATGTTCCTTTCGTTCCGTAAGTATGAGTATTTTGTGATTTTCTTTAAGGTGTGACATTGTCACATCAACAATGAGCTTGTTTCTTGATGTATCAAAAGAAATCGTCTTTGCCAGCACTTCATAATGGTCGTTTTTGTATCGAAACGGTAGCTCGAGAGTTGAATTAATTATTTGTATATCAAACTTTTTATCGGCAGTATTTTGGTTAGTATCCATTTTCGCGATAATCGGTCCTATACATAATTCTGAAATAATATGACTGCCATGCTTACGCTCGTGGGTAGCCGTTAGACCATAGCAATATTTACTCTTGAAAAGCCTGATTGTCTCCCGATATGTCTTTGCTGGAATATGATGACATTCATCTATAATCACCACTCCAGATGTTTCCTGTATTTCTTTCAGGTTTTTATATCGGATAACACTCTGGAGTGTTGCCACGGTAATCTGCTTACCAGCCTTTTTCTTCAGACCAGAAATAATCCCGACGTGAGCTCTCGCAATACCTAAAAATTGCTCGATCCTTTCAACCCATTGATGAAGGAGTTGATTTCGATTTACTAAAATAATAGTTGGTAATTTGAGCCGAGCAATGATGTCAAGCGCTATTATGGTTTTACCGCTCCCAGCGGGAGCGACTATAATACCACTCATTCTTTGAAGTGCTTGATCGACTACATATTTCTGTTCATTTCGGAGTTCAATTAGATTTTTATATATTGCCTTCTTGTATTTTTTCTCGACAGTCTTTATTTCATAATCGATTTTTTGTTCTAGTAAAAATTCAGTGAGCTTTGACAAAAATCCTCTAGGTAAAATAATGGTATTACCTACTTCTTCAATAAGATGAAAGTAACGCTCAATACTAAAGGTTGATTTACCAAGGCTCTTTTTGATTCCATATTCCTTGTTAAAAATATTAAGTTCCTCTTTTATAAAATTGATAACCTGTTTTGGTATATTGCTGCGATTTAAAATAATGTTTCCATCAAGAGTAACTTGCAAGCAGGACACCTGATCAAAAGTGGCTTCTTTTGGATAAGCATCAAATATTTTTGCATAGACATCATCAAGCTCAGAAATGGTATGCCTATGGATTGTCGATAGAAATTCC
>JAYTHA010000083.1:0-2259 GCA_043732935.1 Candidatus Tayloriibacteriota bacterium | reverse complement strand
AACTTCTACATAAAACATGGGAAAGTCTTTATCACAGCCAACGAATGGCTCCAGCCAATCAAAGAAGCATACCCTGAATTTAGGGCTGAATTTGAGAGGTTAGGACTGAGAGAATACAGTTCTGTTGAGGCGCGAAACATCGCTTTTCAACAACTGATTCTCGAATGGGGTGACTACTGGGAGTTGAACCCAGACTAAAAGCTCCACAAGCTTCTGTGCTACCGCTACACCATAGCCACCATGGAAACATTTATAACACAGAAATTGCCTTTACGCACTTATTTTCCAACACTAAACTTTATATTCCCCAACCCTGATAGTAGCTTACTTAGTGATACAGCATTCTCAGGTGCATCAATTGCAATTTCAGTTTTTGAATCATCATATTTTGAGATAATATCAACTCGAGGTTTTTTTGAATCCTCATTGATAAGAGAGAACGATATCTTTCTGAGTGCTCCACTAAACATATCGACAGAGATGATCATAGGCCTGAACTGGGCACCTTCTGCGAACTTCTCTGCATAGGTACTAGCAACACCCGCATAAGAACTAAGACTTCCCAATATTTTCTGTCCAGAATTTGCAATCATATTTTTATTGAGTAATTCTTGATTAAGATCGACAATATAATTTCTTACGAGGCCTTCACTTCCCCATGAGATACCTGAGAAATGCATACCAGTGAATATACCTGAACTCATTATTTTTTCATAGAGATTACTTGTATCTACTTTTAGATTATTGATTGGAATTAAATACCATTTGTTCGCAATATTTTTTGCAAAAAGAGCATATTCTTTCGGATAGCTATTGATTTTTCCATAGAGAGTATTATCTAGATAACGAAATTCGAGTCTGAGTGGAAATTTTGCTGAATCAACATTAAAAACAACTTGACTTTTTATCGCATCAATATTTGTCTTATCTAGATCCATCACAAGAGAAGTTAAGTATGAATCACTCGTATTTGAAACGATATTGATTTGTGTATTTGTACTGATAATTTTTGCTGTTTGTAAATTTGAAACAATATCTTTCACTGTATTTTCTGGATGAAAAATCCAAGCATATGCGCTATAACCCGCCACAAGAGCAAGAGTAATGATTATCAATAACCCTATATAGATCCCTTTACGTGATTTATTTTGATTCATATTTTTTATTTATATTGTGGTGGCTGTTCCTTAACACTCGACTTATGATTACTAAATCTAGCTAGAGCATACAAAATTGAAGATAGTCTATTCAAATATGACAATGTCTCTTTTGAAATCACATGCTTACCTTCTTCAGAAACCTCTACAACTCTTCGTTCGGCGCGACGAGCAATGGTGCGAGTCGTATCGAATAGTGCCGCCATTTTTGTTCCACCGGAAATAAAGAAAGTCTTTATTGGAGGAAGTTTCTTTTCTATTTCATCAATTGCCGTTTCCAATTCCTTAACCTTCCCTACTGGCAATGGCTTCGGGAAACCTGCAACTTCTGCTTGAACAATGAAAAGCGTTTCTTGAATCGAATGGACAAAATATTCAAGCTTAAAAGTTGAACCTGGAACTTTCCACTTCATGGCTTTTGCTTCTACCTTCACTAATCCAAGAAATGAATTCACTTCGTCAAGAGAACCGAGTGCTTCAGCTATAGCTGAGCTCTTTGAAATCCTTTGATCACAACCGTATGTTTTTGTTGTACCACCATCACCTTTGCGAGTATATAACATGTTTTTATTTTAATTGTGCACGGGAGAGGACTTGAACCTCCACGCCTTACGGCATACGCACCTCAAGCGTACATGTTTACCAATTACATCACCCGTGCATTAGAGTGACTCCCCAACTATAGCTAAAATTTTCTTTATTTTCAACTTTTTTCGACTTAAGCAAATAGCGTCTTTATCTTTATACATTTTCCTAATTATTTTCAAAGAATCACTCTTTGCGTACTTCAATTGAAGGATACTACTTTTGCCATCTTTAGTTATATGACCCTTAATTTTTAAGAACTTAAATATCTCATTCTGTAACCAATTTACATACATCTTACTTGCTGAAATAAATGATACATAAAACATGAAGCTGGATTTCCATCTTTTATCCCAATAAGAATAAACTGATCCGTCTCCATCAAAACAACCTCTAAGATAATCAAAAAAATATTTCTTTGGTATTTTTACACCCGCTATTGTCTTTGATTTTGCAGGAAATATGCCAATGCTATTTAAAAAATAAAAAAATAGAACGTCTTTGAATTGCACTCTGC
>JAYTHA010000082.1:0-1682 GCA_043732935.1 Candidatus Tayloriibacteriota bacterium | reverse complement strand
GAAGTCAGAGACAACTGTTCCTCTGAAACGAAAGCGTGCGAAGCGAGTCCGAAGAGAGGATTTCATCGACATTGACTATACAAAAACGGCATGGGGTCTTCTGATAAAAAATCCTCTAGTTAAATTACCCGACAATCAACTTGGAAAGACCTTCAGGAGAAGATTCCGGGTCCCATTTCAACTTTTTGAAATCTTGGTCAAAATCTGCAGCGACAACAATGTATTTGAGATAAAGAATCTCTCGAGAGTCAAAATTCCGATTGAAATAAAATTACTCTGCTGCCTGCGAGTCCTAGGGCGTGACGATTGCTGCGATGCCATAGAGGAATTTTCCGCTGTACCTGAGAAAACAGTATGGTGGTTTTTTAAAATATTTTTGAAAAACTTTCCTCGGGTTCTCTTTAAAGACGTGATTAAGCTACCAAAAGAAGGCGAAGAATTAGACAAAGTCATGCATGTCTATCGCAAGATGGGTTTTCCTGGTGCTGTCGGCAGCGTTGATGCGACTCACATCAGGTGGCACATGTGCCCGGTTGAATTTGTTCATGCTGCAACCGGAAAAGAAAAGTATCCATCCGTTGCATTCCAGGTACCCTTTCGAATACTGACATCACTTTAAATTTATTTTATAAAGCTAATTTTAGAAACTTTCCTCCTATTTACAGTGTGTGGTGGACCACTCCAAACGAATCTTGCATGTTACTCGTGGATTCTATGGAGCGACTAATGATCAAACAATAACTGAATACGATGATTTTTTGAACGCTTTACGTAAAAGAGAAATTTATGAAAATGTAACTTATGAAATAATTGATGACATAGGAGAAACTAAAACAGTTACAGGAGTATATGTAATATGTGATGGTGGTTATATGAAAGATTCTTTTCTGATTGACCCTTACGCTTTTAGATCTTCCCGTAGCGTCATATATTGGTCGGAATGGTTGGAATCGCTGAGAAAAGATGTAGAGTGCCTATTTGGAATTTTGAAATCAAGATTTCGAATACTGCGAAATCCAGTTTCATTTCATACTATTGAAGATTTACAAAATATCATGTTTTGTTGTTGTATTCTTCATAATTTCTTAGTTGTGTTCTTAGTGCCGATGGTATAGATACAGCATGGGAAGACGATGTAGCCTGGGATACATTAGAGCCTGATGCTGACTTAGATGGTGAAGAAATAGTACTACCTGCACCTCCCGTAGTAGTAGATGTCATACCAAGTGTACTTAATAATGCGATTCCTTTAGTTCAGGATATGCCTATTATATGTCAAATAAGTAGCATATGCATGCGTAATTACACCAGAAAGAAGCAGATTTTAGTAAATCATTTCCTGCATTGGTATAATCGTGGATTGCTTTGTTGGCCAAGAAATATGGGAGTAGTGCAAAGAGGATTGCTTCCAATTTTAAATGGTAGTGCAGCAATAAATCGTTCTAGACAACTTAGTTATTAATTTGATTAAAAACACTGATTATCAATTAACTATAAAACACTTCACAACTGCCTTTAAATTTTTATTTTATATTTTTAATTTATTCTTTTAAACTCATTATCCCATTTATTCTCTTTATTTTATTTTTCACGGAGTACGTTAATACTATTCTTCGATACGGCGCTTTCTACTGTTACTCTCGTAGACCTCTCCTAACTCCTTTACAGCTCTTTGTAATGCC
>JAYTHA010000081.1:0-5512 GCA_043732935.1 Candidatus Tayloriibacteriota bacterium | reverse complement strand
CTGACTCACTGGAGGCAGTTGAGCGACCGAGATAGATAAATATTTGAAGAAAAAATCTCACATTTTCGTGAGGTTTTTTCTTTGACTTTAGATTATTTTTGTAACGTCAGTATCTTCTGCGTTAGCACCATCTTAGTTTTGATGCACGCCATCAGCTCTCTTTTCTCTATGGTTGACCCCTCTTTCAGAAGATACTTCGCATAACCCCTGAGGTCTAATTCTTTGACTACTTCTGTTTTACTGCTCGTCATAAAATTCCTTTGAAATTTGTTGAGTCGCTCCACTTCTTCCTCGAATTTGTGTCGCATCCCAATTTCATTGATATCGAGGTCGTCTATTATCTTCACTAGCTGTTCAATCAGATCCTCCTCTCGCATATATCCACCCTTGCAGTTGAGATCCCTTGCTCTCGAGCATCCGTAGTACACATATCGAGCTGTAGTTCCGTCCTTGAGCTGTTTGTATTTCTCATCAGCCGATATGCCTGATCCACAATGTCCACAGTTCAGCAATTTAGTGAAGGCAAATTCCTTCATTTCAGATTTCACGATGTGATCACGCTTCAGTTGGGTTTGTACCGCTTCAAATAATTCCTTTGGTATGAGCGGTTCGTGCTTTCCGGTATACCAGTTTCCACTTTTCTCTGGATACTCAAAGACTCCGTAATAAAATGGATTCTGCAATATGAGGTAGATGTTTCCGAGAGCTAGATTTTTGTTACCCTTCGACTTAAAGTTCAGCTCGAACTTCAGCCATTGATGCACTTTGCGCCCCGACCACTTTTCATTCGCCACCTTATTGAACATCTGCTTGATTATCGGTCCACGCTCTGGGTCGATGATGGCATGACACCTTTTGTCCACATTCTTACTATTTAAATATCCCGTCGGTGCAACTCCCGGCCTCAGTCCCATCTCACACCTTGTCCTCAAACCTCGCTTCACATTGATCGCTCGGTTGTCATTTTCGAGCTTCGCTTGCGATCCGAGAATCATCAGGAGGAATTTCTCGTTAGGATTGTTGGTAAACGTCTGACTGAATGTTCGGACTTCGACTAACAACTTTGCATCTATCAAATCCACGATTCTTCCCAGATCACCCGCATTTCTTGATATACGATCAGGTGCCCATGTCAGAATGCCGTTGAACTTGCCTTGTCGTATCTCGTCCACGATCTCATTGAAGATCGGTCGCTTACCAGTCTCCTTGGCAGAGTGCGATTCTCGCTTAATGACCACTATTTCCAACCCCTCCCGATCCGCCAATTGGAGCATTTCCTTGATCTGGCTGTCTATGGAGAGGACTTGCCGTTCCTCAGATTCCGTACTTTTTCTCGCATACAGGCAGTATTTTACCTTTACGGGGATTGCTACTTTGGCCTCAACCCCATCCGGCCTTTGTGTTTGTATATTTGTCATACAACACAAGGAATGACGCAACTCTCCCAAGGAGTCCAGAGCGTCTGAAACTCCCAAAATTGGGAGTTTCAATTGAAGTTTAACGAGCAACTATTGAGCCAATGTATGGAAGACCTAGTATGAAAATCAGTGTAAAAATAACCGTAGGAATTAAGGCTTTAAAAAAGGACATTTTGTAATCTATTGCTTTATCGCTAAATTTATTAGGTAGTGAAAATGCCAACACATTAAAAATGATTCCGATGATGAAACACATCTGCGACAAGATAGCTAAAAAGACAAAGATTATTCCCTCAGTTTGTCCTATTGTCAGTAAATAGATTTCTCGTGATGATTTAATCAGAAAATCATTTAGTACGGGAAAATGCCCGACCTTGAAAAATATGTACGCACCGACCAGCAAGAAAGAGAATTTCAATATTTGAGCAAAGCAACTATTCCACTGTCTTATAAATAATTGAGGATTCTGAAAGAAAGCAAGGAATAGAATGAAAACAAAAGGAGCGATGAGAAATGGGAGTAATTGTGCCGCTCTTTCTGAAAAGAACGTAACGGCAAAATAAGTATCAATAAGAGCAAATAATAAATATTTGATCCTAGAAAAATTCATTAAGATCTACTAAAAGCAATAAATAATCCTACAACGATCCAGAGTAGGAAAACTATAATTGAAATATTATTGGCCTGTTTTGCTTTGGTAGGGAAATTATGTCTCCACATGAAATACATCACACCCCCAGTAATAATAGGATTAATTATGCTGAAAACCCAAGCCATTGTTCTCTGTGTACTTGTAAGACCTTCGTTGTTTACGAACTGTGCTTTTTCTTCAGCTCGTGTATCTGAGCGTGATCCAATCAGAGCGCCTATGACTACACAGATAATCATCGTTACCCAAAAAGCAGTCCAAGAAATATTTGACGTGATCAAGCCTGCCATAAAACCAATAAGGGCACCAACAAACATTCCCTTGATCATTCCTGCAATATTTGTTTTCTTGGTTGTAGGAAGGGGGTTAGGTGTAATATTAGTTTGTGATTCTGGGGGCATAAAATATATTGTTAATTTATAAAATAATAGGTTACTACAAGCTAAACTATACCTTAAAAATCTCTGTTTTTCTAGTCAATGTGAGCTACGGCCTTCTCGTGTCACATTTGTAACATTCTCGCCAAAATACCCTTATTTTCCCTTAAACTAGTATTCGAATAGCACAGTGCCTCCCCGTGTGCTAAATGTGCCATTTCGTCAGGAGGTTGAAAAGCAAATAGGACTTCAATTTTCAGATTGTCCCATTCTTTTTTATCCATTTTTACCATTACTATGCTTGGTTATTTGAAGATCACATCCCAGGAATCGCTCCATTTGGGAATGTCTCCTGCGAGTCCCAAATGTCCCATTTGTCAAAATGAAGTTGGCACACACTTTCGTGGACTGTGCCGTGTTCCAACTTCTCAAAATATCCTTATGATGCTTGATGAAGATGCTTCAAAACTATCAAGAAGTGCCATTTCGCTACACCGCCTTTCTGTGTGCCAAATTGTGCCAATTTGAGTTAAAAAATAGCGACCGACTCCCTTCAATTTGCATCCTAGGATTTCTTCCAAAGAACCCTTATACTGCTTGGTATCGGTCAGTTCGCAACTGACTCACACCGCCAGTTTGATATGATATACTAAACTAATATCAGTTTTATATGTCAACAATCCTTTTTGAACATAATTTTCTTTTTCTTTTATCTGGTTTGACAAATTTTTGTATTGCGATTTTAGTACTCATGTATGGCAGAAAGAAGATGACTACGATTCTTCTTACTTTTTCTTTTTTTTGCATAGCAGTTGCGGTTTTTCAATTTACGCAAGTTTTTGGTACAAATGCATCTACAGCAGAAGCATCCCGAAGTATTTTAATGCTCAATTTAACAGATATTTTTATTGGAATATTCTGGACACACTGGTTTTTAGCGCTTATCGGCAGGACTAAACAAGAAGCCCCAGCTTTAAGATTGGTTTATATCTCTGGTTTGCTTATTTTTTTTTCTAGTCTGATTTATCCGATGTTATTTCTTGTAAATTCTGTCCAGAAATGGTATTTCCCATTTTATTATGAACCAGGACCGCTCTACTATGCTATGATCATTTGGTTCTTTCTTATCGCTGTATATTATTTTTATCAAATGTATAAAGCTTATGTTATTGAAAAAGATCCTATTCAGAAAAAGCGATATAAATATGTATTTTACACTATGCTCTATGCATTTCTAACTGGCACAACAGCTTTTGCTTTAGTTCTTGATATTAAAATAGATCCTCGCATTTCTGGTATTGGAGGTTTCTATACCGTTCCTCTGGCATATATGATTATCAAGTATGAATTATTTGATATTCGTATATTGGCAAAGCGGGCATTCACTTACGCTATCATCATGATACTCGTTGGAGTGATTATTGTAGCGACTAATTTTGTTGGAGATTATTTAACCACCCTTATCCCAGATTTCCCTCAATGGTTAGCGCCTTCTATTATTGCGATACTTGTTGGTGGTGGAGGTATTTATATTTGGCGCAAGGCACAAGAAAATGATATTGCAAAATACGAATTTGTAAGTGTCGTGATGCATAAATTTCGTACTCCTCTTACTCAGGCAAAATGGGCAACTGAAATTCTTGCAACTGAAAAAAAGAATCTTTCGTCTGAAGGGCAGCAGGCTCTTGGCATGGTCAAACAAGCTCATGCATCAATTCTCGAACTTACCGATGTTCTTGTAAGTCTCAATGAAACTGATAGACGTTCTTACACATATAATTTCATTATTTTTGATTTGAGAACGATACTCGATCCACTTATTGAAGAATATCATCCACGCTATGCACGTAAGAATATATCTTTTTTTACGGATATACCAATATCTGTAATCAGTACTGTCTATAGTGATCCTGGAAAAATTAAATTTGCTATTGATATATTGTTAAATAATGCTCTTCAATATACTCCAACTGGTGGTGAGGTCATGGTTTCTATGGCGAGTATAGAGTCTAATGTTTTATTGGCTATAAAAGATAATGGAATCGGCATATCGAAGGAATCATCACATTTGATATTCAGTAAATTTTACCGAGGCGATAATGCGCAAAAGGCAAGTACTGAGGGTACCGGTATCGGTCTTTATTTTGCTCGTGAAATAATGCGTCGTGGAGGAGGAAGTCTTTCGTTCTCTTCTGAGGGGGAAGGTAAGGGAACTACCTTTATCCTAAGTCTCCCTTTTAAGATTTAATTTTAGTGCTATAATACGGTTATTATGATGAATTCATTATTTTCAAATTCGTACAGTGCATTCCCAATGTTTGGTTTTGGCGTTGGTTTATTTACTATTGGTGCGATTCTTTTCTTTTTATTGATGATTGTCGTCGTAGCTTTGAAAGGTTACGCCCTATGGCATGCAGCACAGAGAGAAGAGAAGGGCTGGTTTATTGCTCTGCTTCTGATCAACACTATGGGTATTCTTGAGCTCGTATACCTTTATTTCATTGTTGGAAAGTGGAAGCATTCAAAAACTACTGAAACAAAGACAGAGACATCAAATCCTACGCCACCTCCCGCAACTCCTAATGTGCAATAGTAAGGCATTCTATATCCGTATATCCCTTTTTAAGGAGCTCATTCCGAGCTTCTTTTAATGTACTTCCTGTAGTTGAGACATCGTCGATGATGATTATTTTCTGATCAGATTCTGGCTTTTTCTGCACCTTAAAAATATGCTCAGTATTCGTTATTCTTTCACTGCGATTTTTCAGAGTCTGTTTCTCTATGTGTTTTGTTCGAATAAGCAAGTCAAAGTCTTTTCTAAATTTTTTATATTCATCTAATTTGATTATTTCATTGATAATAAGCTCGCATTGATTATAACCACGCTCTTTTCTTCGTTGTTTTGAAATCGGGATTGGTATAAGGATACCTCCATCGCTATGGGTTGAAAAATTTTTATATAAAGCATATCCAGCGATTTTTAATGCATGAGTATTCTTTCTGTATTTAATTTGCCATATAAGCTCTCTTACAATAGGGTCTTTATATGAAAAAAGTGAATAAATGAA
>JAYTHA010000080.1:0-7293 GCA_043732935.1 Candidatus Tayloriibacteriota bacterium | reverse complement strand
TTACTTTCAACACTAACAGCAGGAGCCTTATTTTCAACTCGAGCATTTTTAATTTGCACATACGCAATTGCCCAAATAACTAAACACACCGCAATTATTGAATAAAGAATCTCCCTTAATTTTTTGTGAGTTTGCATTGCAATAATTATAAGCTATTAAATGACAGAATAGTAGCAAACTTGTGGATAAATTTACTTTATGGTATGATAGTTACATTAGAGGTTCGCTTTCGGGCGAGCTCATTTTTTTAAAAAAAATTAAATATATGTTTGATCTAAAAGTAATACATTCCGTTCTCCAGCAATTAGAGGATGAGCGAGGAATTCCAAAGGAAAAAATGCTTGAGGCAATAGAACTTGCCCTCGCTACAGCGTACAAGAAAGAATATGGCAAGAAAGGCCAGATTGTTAGGGCTGTTTTCGATAATAATTCAGGAAAAGTTGAATTTTATCAGGTAAAAATCGTCGTAGATGAGTCGAAAGTCATCATGGAAGATGAAGAGGATGAACAAGACCTCAAAAATATCGCGGAGGAAAATATCCGTGTTCGTTTCAATCCAGAACATCATATTCTTCTTGCCGATGCAAAGAAAATCAAGAAAGATGCAAAAATAGACGATGAAATCGTATTCCCTCTCGAAGAAAAGGGTGATTACGGAAGAATTGCTGCTCAAACAGCGAAGCAAGTTATCATACAGAAAATCCGCGAGGCTGAAAAAACATCAGTTTTGAGTGAATATGGTCAAAAAGAAGGCGAAATTGTCTCTGGAACAGTACAAAGAATAGAAAGAGGCTCAATTTTCGTAGATATGGGACGTGCTATGGGTATGATCTCATATGAAGACCAAATTCCAGGCGAAAGATACAAGCAAGGAGAGAGAATACGTGCATATCTCTATGCAGTAGAGGAAACTCCTAAGGGAATTATGCTTAAACTTTCTCGTTCACATCCGAAGCTTCTCGCTAAACTATTTGAGGTTGAAGCACCAGAAATTGCTCAGGGTGTAGTAGAAATCAAGGCAATTGCTCGTGAAGCAGGGGCTCGATCAAAAATCGCCGTTTTTTCAACAGATTCACATATTGACCCAATTGGTTCACTTGTTGGTCAAAGAGGGGTGCGCGTTTCTACTGTTATGAGTGAATTAGGCGGTGAAAAGATTGATATTATTCTATGGAATGAGGATACTGCTCAATTTATACAAGAAGCGCTTTCTCCAGCTAAAATTCTAGAAATACAGCTTAATAAGGAGGAAAATCGAGCAATAATCAAGGTTGCTGAGGATCAACAGTCACTCGCCATCGGAAAAGGTGGTCAAAATGTCCGTCTTGCAGCCAAGTTAACGGGGTGGAAAATAGACATTCAATCAGGTACTCCAAGTCCAGTAGAAACACCAATAGAAACGAAAGAGGAGTAAAAATTATCAACAAAAGAGCTTCTGTCAAAAGAGGCTCTTTTTTGATATACTAGTGCAAGTTACTTTAGTAACACTTTATTGGATTAATTAAAAAGACTATATATATGAAATTAAAAACATTAACAATACTCATCGCTTGTGTAGCTGTTATAGCTCTCGGTGTAGCGACTGCACGAGCAGAATATGCATCTTCAACTATAGGAGTAGGTATAAAAGCAAAATTTGAACCGAAGGATATACGAAATACTCGTTTAGAAGATAGAAGAATTGCTCAAGACGTCCGCGGGGAAATCAAAGATGTGCGAGCTTCTACAACAGCTCAAATACGACAAATCCGTGAGGATGGCCGAGGAGAAATCAGAGACATGAGAGCTTCATCTACTGATAGAATACGAGATATACGAGCATCAACATCAATGATGTTCAAGGAGCTTAAGGGTGAGCGAAAGGAAATGATGAAGAAAATGCAAATGAGAGTTTTCGAAATGAGAAAAAATGCTTTGGTACGAGAACTTACTATAGCAATCAGGAATCTTGATAATATAAACTCACGTATCAGCGAGCGTATCACAAAAGCAGAAGGTTCAGGACGTGATATGACAACCGCTAAGGCTGATCTCGTTATAGCAAATGATAAACTCGGAAAAGCGAAGCTTTCTGTCAGCGCTTTGGCATCATTTAGTTATTCAACTTCAACAACAGCTACCTCTACAGCAACAACAACTGCTGAAGTTGATCTTGAGAAACCAAGAAAAGTTGGTGACGATGCAATTAAGGCAGTGAAAGAAGCTCGAGATGCATTCAAGAAAGTTGTTTCTGATATCGCACATGCTATGGGATTAGGAAATGAATGGAATAATGGCACAACAACACCTCCAGTAACAGCGACAACTACTGCGACTACAACAGCAACCACAACAACAATTTAAAAAAATAAATAATAACTAACATGGATATAAATACACAAAATTCAAGCGGAATGATGAATGGAATGCCACCAGTAGTAAAGAAGGATAGAAAAATTGGTCCAATCATAGGTGCACTTGTTATTGTTCTTATTCTTATAATTACTGCGCTGTACTTCTTTGGACAAAGACTCAATACTCAAGCTCCAACAAGCATACAAAATACTAGTCAGAGTGCTGCGATTCTTTCTTCTTCAACTGAAGTGAAGGATTTACAAGCTGACTTGGATGTTCAACTTAAGGATGTAGATTATAGTTTCTAAAAACAAAATAAAATAAGTAAAAGAAAGCTCTTCGAAAACGAGGGGTTTTCTTTTACTCAAAAACTTGCCAAATATATTCAATAAGGTAGACTTTGAAAACTATGTCTAAAACAAATAATAAGCAAATAACAGAGAATGTAAAAATAAAGAAATTAGAGAAATCTCAGGTAGAGATTACGGGAGCTATTAAAGCTGATGATTTTTCTTCTTTTAGAAAAAAGGCACTTCAAAATATCAATGATGAAGTAACTATCGATGGCTTCCGAAAAGGAAAAGTTCCTGAAAATGTTCTTGTGGCGAAAGTTGGTGAGATGATGATACTTGAAGAAATGGCAGAACTTGCACTTTCTCAAGGATATCCAGAAATAGTAATCAATGAAAAAATCGATGCATTGGGACGTCCTGAAATAAGTATTACAAAAATCGCGACGGGCAATCCTCTTGAATTCAAAATAGTGACTACTGTAATTCCAGAAATCAAATTGGGAGATTACAAGAAAATTGCAAAAGAAGAAAATAAAAAAACAGCTGAAGCTGTAGAAATTTCCGAAAAAGAAATCGAAGATGCTATTCTTCGCATCCGCCAATCACGAGCAGACCACTCAGGACATGACCATTCAAAGATGACTCCAGAAGAGCATGAAAAAGCTGTGAACGATTCCCTTCCGGAAGTTACAGAGGATTTTATAAAAAGTCTCGGTGACTTCAAAGACATGGCTGATTTCAGAGAAAAAATTAAACTTTCTCTTTTAGAAGACAAGAAATCATTAGCTCAAGAAAAAAAGCGTATTGCTCTTTCAGATAAAATTGTTGAAGCGACTGAGATTGAGATTGCTGAAATACTTATCGAAAGCGAACTTCGAAGAATCGAGGCTCAGTTTTCTGATGATATAGAAAGAATGAATGTGAAGCTCGAAGACTATTTGAAACATGCCAAAAAATCTATCGAAGAAATTCGTACCGAATGGAGACCTCATGCAGAAAAGAAAGCGAAGCTTCAAATTATTCTAAATGAAATTGCGAAGATTGAAAAAATTATTCCTGATGCAAAAGAAATCGAAGAGGAGGTAAATCAAATCGTCGCACACTATAAAGATGCAGATCGAGAACGAGCAACTGTGTACGCAGAAACAGTTCTGACAAACGAAAAAGTTTATAAGTTTCTAGAAAACTAATTGAGAGATAACTGCGATAACAGCAGTCTCTGAACGAAGCACTTGTGGACCGAGAGAACGGGTATGAACTCCGTGCTTTTTGAATAGTTCCAATTCTTCTTGAGACCATCCACCCTCTGGACCAATGTAAGCTCCAATAGCACCCTCGAGATCCTGTGAAACGAATTTCACCGCTTGCGTATGCCATGCGATTGATTTCACATGAGCGTAATTTGTAAGAGCTGAATCCAATTCAGTTATCTCATACAAGATAGGCAATGTTCCTCTTCCTGATTGTTCTGCTGCTTCAATAATTATTTTTTGAATTCTTTCAATATTCAAATCTTTCTTTTCACTTCGGCTAGAGACAATAGGAATGATATGTGAAACACCAAGTTCAGTTGCTTTTTGTGCTATCCATTCGAAAGTATCTTTTTTAACGAGTGAGGCGAAGAGGTATGTTTCGCGAGTTGGTAATACAGTATTTTCATTTTTCTCAATAATGGTGAGTGAAACAGAATCCTTTTCGTAATCTCCTATCACAGCACGGAAGTCGTAACCGGAGTTATCAAATAGGATAATTTCATCGCCTTTCGTTAACCGAAAAACGTTCTTTAATTGATTGACGAGAGGGCCACAGGTAATAAGCGTGGAAGTTGTCCCGCCAAGCTTTTCCTGCGAAAAAAATCTATGTGTTCGCATGTAGATAATGGTATACCTTTAAAAAATTTTGTGAAGTTGCCAAATGTGAAACATGATGTATTATGACAATATTAGAATTAAATTATGAAACATATATGTTAATACCAACCGTAATAGAAAAAACAAGCTTTGGAGAAAGAGCGTATGATATTTATTCAAGACTTCTTAAAGAAAATATAATTTTCCTTGGAGGCCCAATAGATGATAACGTAGCAAACATAGTTATTGCTCAACTTCTTTTTCTTCAATCAGAAGATTCAAAAAAAGATATTTCATTGTATATAAATTCACCAGGTGGATCTGCTTCTGCGACACTTGCAATGATTGATACCATTAATCATATAAAAAATGATGTATCAACTATTTGTATAGGTATGGCAGCATCTGGAGGAGCTTGGTTATTGTCAGCTGGAACAAAAGGAAAAAGATATGCATTACCAAATTCTGAAATTATGATTCATCAGCCACTTGGAGGAGCCGAGGGACAGGCTTCTGATATCGAAATTCGTGCGAAGCAGATATTAAAATTACGCCAAAATCTTGCAAAGATAATGGCAAAGAATACTGGGCAACCAGTAGCAAAAGTTGAGAAGGATATTGACCGTGATTTCTTTATGGATGCAGAGGAAGGCAAGAAATACGGAATCATCGACAAGGTTCTTTAATCGTGATACAGTAAAGTCGTTATAAATTTAATTATATTCGCTTTTAAAGAACCTGAAACTGCCGTGTCATTACTACATTCACAACTATATACACCAAGTTAAAGTCTGAAGGAGGCGAATTTACATTCGCATGTCATTAAAATTAGTAGCGGTACTCTTGAGCATTGCTGGAGTAGCCGGTGTCGCAATCGGTTACTATCTGCGTCTTGTGATCTCTCTCGGTAAGAAGGGATCAATGGAGCTCGAAATAAAAGAGATGCTTCTCACCGCAAAAGAAGAAGCAAAGAAAATTACCACAGAAGCAGAATCAAAATCGAAGAAATTTGTTGAGGAAGCTCGGTCAGAGATAAAGGAAAAAGAGGATAAAATACAACAAGCGGAATCCCGTCTCATAAAAAAAGAGGATATTCTTGACAAGAGACAGACGGATATTGATAAGGAGGTAGAGACGATTAAGGAGAAGGTATCTGAAATCAAAGTCATTCGTGAAAGAGCAGAGAAAATAGAACAGGAGAAAGCTCAAGAACTCGAAAAAGTTGCTGGGATGAGTAAAGAAGATGCTCTGCAATCACTTATAAAAAGTGTAGAAAAAAATGCTGAGCAGGACATGCTTGTTCGCATTCAAAAGCTTGAACAAAGCGGTGAGGAAGTACTTGAGAAAAAAGCTCAGGAAATCCTTTCTACTTCTATTCAGCGTTTAGCGAATTCTGTTGCATCAGACATTATGTCTACTTCAGTTACTATTCCAAGTGATGAAATCAAGGGTAAAATAATCGGTAAAGAAGGACGAAATATTAAGGCATTCGAAAGAATGACAGGAGTTGAAGTAATTGTTGATGATACTCCAGGAACCATAACTATTTCTTCATTTGATCCTATACGTCGTCATGTAGCGAAAGTTGCGCTTGAAGAATTAATAAAAGATGGACGTATTCAACCTGCAAAAATCGAAAAGGTTGTTGAACAAGCACAAGCTTCAATAAACAAGACGATTAAAGAAAAGGGTGAACAAGCTGCGTATGAATGCGGTGTTATTGGACTTGATCAAAGAATTCTCCTTATATTAGGACGCCTTCACTTCCGAACAAGCTATGGACAAAATGTTTTGCAACATTCAATTGAAATGGCTCACATTGCAGGCATGATAGCAGAAGAAATAGGTGCAAATGTCGCAGTAGCAAAGGCCGGTGCCCTTCTCCACGATATCGGTAAGGCACTTGATCACGAAGTTGTCGGAACCCATGTTGAGATTGGTCGCAGAATTCTTCAAAAATTCGGTGCAAGCGAAGACATTGTAAAAGCAATGCAAGCTCATCATGAAGAATATCCTTATGAAACGGTTGAATCTCGAATTGTACAGACTGCAGATGCTATTTCTGGTGCTCGTCCTGGTGCTCGCCATGATAGTATTGAAAACTATCTCAAGAGACTTGGCGATCTCGAAGCTATAGCGAATACATTCTCAGGTGTAGAAAAATCATATGCTCTACAAGCTGGACGTGAAATACGTATTTTCGTAACTCCAGAAAAGGTTACAGACCTCGAGGCAAAGAATATGGCACGTGATATAGCTCTTAAAATAGAAAAGGATCTCAAATACCCTGGTGAAATCAAAGTTACTATCATTCGAGAGACTCGTGTTATTGATTTCGCAAGATAAAAATAAAAGCCACTCTATCTCGAGTGGCTTGATTGAAATTGTTCAACAATTACTCACAAATCGCCATTATGATAATTGAGAATGTCTCATTTCTATGTGGACTTGTAATAGTTATGAGAATTTTCTTGAGAGTTGGGTCCATAACATCAACAATCTTATACGTTGATGTCACTTCCAGCACTTCAAGCTCAACCGTATCCTCAAAACCATGCTGATGTATGCGTTTTACTGTAATTGTGGCATCGGGATCAGAAATCCAAATCATAAGCCCATATCTCTGTGTAACATGGCTCAAATCCGTAACATAGGTCTTTATTCCCCATCTATTATTCCTTGACCTGAAAGAGTAATTGAATTTCTGATTGTCCAATGAACGGCTGAATCCGAATGCTCCCGTTCGCGGATTATAAGGGAAATAAGCTTCGGTAATTGCGAACGCTTCATTTCCCAGTAATAGACTAAGTAATACC
>JAYTHA010000079.1:0-3866 GCA_043732935.1 Candidatus Tayloriibacteriota bacterium | reverse complement strand
TGTAATGACAGGTTTTACCCTCTTTAGTGCAACCTGTTTTTTCTAAACGGTTAATTATTTCTGAGATAACAATGGGTTCTATTTGAACATATCCCTCATAATATGTTCTTATTTGATCGGCAGGATAACGTTTTGTTGTCTTATTGTTTATGTAAAAATAAAGACCCGCGATAATAATTAATATAATGAAAGAAAGCGGTAGGATAATTTTAATTGACCCTTTTTGATTTTTCATATGCTGAATTATACCACCCATTCTAATCTGCAGAAAACCTGTTTGTGGACCCGAGGGTTTCGACTTCGCCTCTCATCCTCGCCGTCGCTCGGATTCGGGCTAGTCACCGACTCGGCCGTTTCGCCTACTAGCTCGACATGCCTCCGTCGTTCGAATCTAGCAACAACTCCAGACAAAAGAAAAAACTGACAAAAGTCAGTCTTTTCTTTTATTGTGGACTTCGGTATTATTTTTATAAACCAAACAGTGAGGGAGTTGAGATATTTAAAAGAGATTTTGGAATAGTAAAACCCAAGCCGTGTGCTTGGGTTGAAGTTATACGCATATCTTCAGAGCGTTTGGTTTATATTATTTATGGGCAATTGCGTGTGATACGATCGTTAGCAGAGCCCCAGGATACACAAGCCCTGGACCAGACTGTTTCGTCTTGCTTTGCGTTATCCTCGTGGAGGAAGCGCACTTCCATTTGTGTATCGCCACAGCAGGCATACCACGCATACCCACGACGGCGCAGTTCGCGACGGGCCACCTTACGCTCACACTGAGTGCCTCCACCGCATGAACGGATGTTTTCGACAACCATTCTTAGTGTTTGCACATCAGCATCTGTGACGTTTACAAGTTGGCCAACACGGTTAGTTACAGTTTGCATTTTCTTGTTGTCAGTCTTTCACTGAATCTCACCCTGATTGTTTAACCGCCGGGATTCGCGGTTCACTGCAAGAGCAGTAATTGAACACGGTAACGCATTCAATATCCTGCTCTCGAGTAAACCGTTACTGTCCATATATTTCCATATATTAATGTGCTACTTGTATAATAATATCATATATTAAGATAAAAGTCAATAGAGGGTAGTATAATAAAAATAACCCTTATTTTAGGGCTATTTTCACGGGTGGACTCGAGGAGATTCGAACTCCTGACCTTTCGCTTGCAAAGCGATTGCTCTACCAACTGAGCTACGAGCCCGTATTTACTGCTTATAAACAGTTAAATTATTCTACATTATTTCTTACGCATTGCAAGTTGCACTATATGGTCGAGGAAATGCGAAAGCTTGGCACCAACAGCATTAAGAGCTTTTGGTATCAACGACTCCTCTGTGAGTCCTGGTAATGTATTTGTTTCAAGAATAAATATCCCTCTGTGTGGGTGAATGATAAAATCCGATCGTGAATAATGACGCAACCCAAGTGCCCTGTGCGCTTCAATCGCCAACCTTTCCAATTCCTTCTTTTCTACTTCAGTAAAATTCCCTGGAACAATTTCTTCTGACTCCCCTTCGTACTTTGCTTGATAATCAAAAAACTTTCCTTTAAGTGGATGTATTTCTATTGCAGGTAAAGCATAATAAGCCTGCTCACGAAAATCTTCTATCACTCCGCAGGTTGCTTCTTTTCCTTGGATAAATTCTTCAATCAAAACTGTATCGCTATACTTAAAAGCAAGTTCGAGAGCTGGTTCAAGCTCCTTAACAGTTTTTATAATTGAAACTCCTACTGATGAACCGCTCGATACCGGCTTTATGACCAACGGAGGTGGAAAGGAATTGAAAACTTCACGTATCTTATCACTGACATTTTCTCCAAGAATAATTGTTCGTGATTGTGGAGTCTTGAGATTGTGTTTTTTATACACATCTTTCGACATTTGCTTATTCATCCCCACTGCAGAAGCAAAAGAACCGGAGCCGGTGAAGGGTGTTCCGTGAGATTCGAGAATATGCTGTACCTTGCCATCTTCTCCGTAATAACCGTGAAGTGCATTAACCACAACATCAACATGAGTTAATGCATCTGATGGCTGAACTGGTCGTCCCTCGACATGCCAGGTGCCATTTTTATCAATAAAAATTTCTTTCGGGGCATATTTTTCTGCAGGTAAATTATTCAAAATAGTTGCGCCAGTTTTCAGCGAAACTTCATACTCATTACTTGGTCCTCCTCGAAGAACTCCAACACGTACTTTATGCATAAAGTAATTATAACAGGAAAAGAGAAAGCCGGCAGGTGCTTGTCTCGTTGGTGATAACCACAGCCACACTTGGCAGAAGGCTGAAAACCACCGAACTAAACTTGCACTTGCCGGCCGCGAGTCCCGCCACAAAACGGAGGAACTAACCCCATCGTAACGGGATAGGTTTCATTATACCACACTCTATCCTATTTCGCAACCCTCCCTAGAAAGTTTCTGCTTCGTAGTTTTTTGTGATACGCGATGGCAAAGCGATGTGCTTCTGAATTGGCAAGCAAAATAGCCTTGGTATGAGCTTTTATGCTTTCATCATCTCCCAGAAAATGATCTGGCTTATGGGCAACATTTTTCACCACTGAAACAATCAGTATACTTTTTACGATTTCCCGCGCTGCATTCAGTTGTCCCACTCCACCATCTATCACGATAAGATTTGGCAATTTCCATTCGGCATGAGTAAAACGTCGCGTTAGGATTTCTCGTAACCCAGCAGTGTCGTCATTTGCATCCTTTGAAATCTTAAATTTCTTATATTCAGATTTTTGCACCTCACCGTCAACAACCACAGTCATTACACCGACAGTATTTTTTCCAGACATGTGGGCAATGTCATATGCTTCGATACGAAAGCCGTCTCGGGATTGTGATTCTTCTGATTTAATAAGGGAAACGTCTTGAATGTGCGACAAAGCATACAAAGTATTTCGAATTTCCTTAGCTTTTTCAAATTCTTGCGCATTCGCATACTCATCCATTTCTTTTTCAAGAGTTTTTATGAGCTGACTCTTTTTACCTTCAAAAAATAAGACGAGATTCCTGATTGTCTTCGCATACTCTTGCTTTGAAATATTATTTGGCGAAAGTCCGATTGATCTATAAAAACTCTCATGATGCTTGAGATTGGCTTTGGCATCTCGGAATGGAAAAATTTTTCTAATTATTTTTAAAGCATCACGAAGAAGCGAACCTTGGGGATATGGGCCGAATTGATATTTAATTTTAAAGTCCAAGCTATCGAGCACTCTTTCTCTAACAATCAAGATTCTTGGAAATTCTTCGTCAGAAATAACTACAAAATTATAACTCCTGTTATCTTTCTCTTTTGTATTGAAATACGGTAGATGTTTTTTAATCTCATTTGATTCAAGAATAATCGCTTCAAGAACGGAATCAGTTTGAATAAAATCTACCTTGAATGACTTGGTGACCATATCCACGAGCAACGGTCCGCGAGTCTGTATCAGATCATTAGAAAAATAGCTCTTTACTCTGTCTTTGAGCGAAGTGGCTCGTCCAATATACAAAATTGCTCCTTGGGCATCTTTGAAAAAATATATGCCCGGGGCGTCAGGAAGATTGAAATCTTTGAGATTCATATCTCAAGCCTACGTCAACTAGGGATTCTTGGCAATGAATGCACGAGTTAATGGACCAAAATATCCAATTGATGGATAGATCCTCTTTGCCTTCTGGAATCTGATGAGGGCAGCTCGAGTAAGACCACCGAAGAAATTAGTTTCATTTCCTTTTGATCCTAGTCCTGTTGAGGCGATAATGAATCCCTTTGAATTGAGATATTTCTGAAGATTCTGAACATCATTTCCTGAAAAACCAATAGTAAGATTACGAGTAAATGGAGCAAGTTGTGCTATAA
>JAYTHA010000078.1:0-3658 GCA_043732935.1 Candidatus Tayloriibacteriota bacterium | reverse complement strand
GTCCTTGATTACTTCAAATAAATATAAGGGTAAGTTGAAAGGCAAATTAACTCTAAAAATTACTAAGGATATGGAGAAGGGTGAATAAAAGAATAATTTATTAAATATAATCTTGGTCGGTTTTAGTTTTATATTTCCCCCGTAATTCTCGGAGGTCTAACACCAGGTTGTCCATTAAATGGATTTCTTTCAATTCGTGGAGGTGTTACTCCTTTTGAGAGTGGTTTTATAATAGATTTACCTGTTTTATCTTCAATACGAATAATGAAAAGCACAGCTATAATTCCAGCTAAAAGCAGAGGAAGTTCTTGGACAGCGGGAATTAATTCAGCAACGAAGGATATAGCAGCCGCTGCAAATCTCCTCCCATTAAATAATCCCATTCCTTTTTTCCAAAAATACAGTGCCATTAGTCCCCAAAAAATAGGACTTACGATATCACCACCGCCAGGAATAAGACTTATCAAATCACCTACGGTCGCTATGACCATAAATATAATCGACATAGTCATGCTAATTCTGTACTGTGTTTTTCCTGCCATGATATTTATTTTTTACTTGCCAATTTGCCCACCTCCCTGCTGACTCATTTCGAGATCTTGTTTTGCTCGTTTGATAGCAATGACTTGAGCTGGGTTTGTTGTGATTATTTGATCTTCTGTGTATGAAGCTACGACTTTTAATGCCACATGCTTAAGTCCTACGAAGAATATTCCTTCTCCGACATCAGATTCAAGAAGAAGATACTTCTCTTCATCAGTAAGATTGAATGTCCTTTGAACATTATCAATAGACGATGGAGATTGCTTGAGGAGAATTTGAATAGAAGAGTTGGTAATAATCGGAAGACCATACGGAGATTTCAAGAAGTCATCGACATCCTGAGTAATTGTTGCGAGACCGAGATAATATTTTCTTCCTCTTTTTGCCAAACCAAGGACGAATGAAGCCGTATCTTCAGATTTCATCATCCACCATGCCTCATCGATTACGAGCAGTCTTTTCTTGAGAACTTTGCGTACAGCAGTCCAAATATAGTGAGTAACGATATACATTGCTACCGGTTTCAATTCATCTTCCATATCGCGAAGTGAAAATACTACGAACTTTTTATTGATATCGACGTTTGAAGGACGGTTAATGAAGCCAGACCATGTTCCCTTCGTATATTTTGTGAGTCTTTCAACAAGTGATTGCGCCCCTTCCATTCCTGCAAGCACAAGTTCAAAGTCTGAAAGAAGTGGGGGCTCTACATTTCTGAAATCTGATTCAGGAGAAATATCTTTTAAAGCGTACGTTTCTGTAATTGCTCTGTCGATAATTGCATCCTCTTCTTGAGAAAGGCCTCCGAGCATGATTCGGAAAAGTCCTACGAGATTTATAATATTTGAACGGAGAACGTCAGCAGCGCTCTCATCTTCTCGAGGAATTGGAAGATCAAATGGATTGATATGGTGTTCAGAATTGAGAGAAATATTGAAATACTTGCCTCCTGTCGCTTCAGCCATATATTCATATTCTTTTTCAGGGTCAATAACAATCACTTCTGTATCGAACATGAGTGTTCTAAGGATTTCCAGCTTTGTACAATACGATTTACCTGCTCCAGCCTTTGCGAATGTTACTGAATTATAGTTTTCCAGAAGGAATCTATCAAAGAGAACAAGCGATGAATTGTGGCGATTTATACCATAGAGAATTCCCTTATCTGAAGTAAGGTCGAAAGAAACGAATGGGAATAAGCTCGAAAGTGGTGAAGAATTGAGCTTAGAGTGAACCATAAGCTGATCATCACCTATTGGAAGTACGCTCTTATAGCCACTTTCCTGCTGGAAGAGAGCCGGCTTAAGATATACAAGTTTTGATTCGAGAATAGATTTTATTTCTGATTCTATCTTATCAAGATCAGAACTTGTATCACCAAAAATAGTAATATAAACTCCCACGTCGAAGATCTTTTCCTGTGCTTGCATGAGATTGTCACGAAGTGCTTCAAGGTCTTGATACGCAGTATCGAGCATAGGGTCTCGCACAAGACCCTTATCTTCTCTTGTAGAAATCTGACTTTGAACTTCTGCTACTTTCTTTTGGAAATGCCTTAAAATCTTTGCTGTATCAACTGGATGGATGAAAATAGAGATATTAAAGATTTTGTCGAGATTGATTATTGGAGCGAACCAACTCTCTGTAAGGAATCGAGGATATGAGATGACAAAGAAGGTTCTAGCTACTTTTTCTCCAAGATTTATCTCTTTTGGGCTTATTTTAAGTGCAGATGGAGCAATAACATCTTTCAATTCAAGAACACCCGCCTCATAAATTTCTTGAGGCATCAATGAAACGATTGGTGCTTGTTCTTTTTTACCTAATAATTTTGAAAATATACTCATAATGATGTTATATACTAGTTAATCTGAATCGGCTTCTCTGTTTCTCCAGGATTGAATATCTTATAATACAATTCTACCACCTCTTCAGTCCCAAGTTCTGCTACGCGTATTCCGCAACGAACCAAACCCTGCTCAACAACCCCCACTCTTTGTTCAAGCTGACTTCTGTATTCTTCGAATTGGGTATTAGCAAGAGTTTTGTCTTCTTTTCCCCTATTCATAAATGAACTGATAGGATTTTTACTTGTAGTAAGCGCAGCGGGACTATATGGTATGACAATAAAAAAGCTTTTTGTCATAATACTTGAATTATCTACGAATGTTTTGATGAATTCTATATATTCTCTCGTTTGTATTTTCATTAATTCAGTTACCTGATTCTTATATTGTTCCTCCAAAAGAGCGATATATGGCCGTATATCAAGTCTTTTTGATTGAACGAAAATTTGTACTGAAAAATCAAGGGAGTTAAGAAAATTTTGGAATTGTAAGATGATTGCACTTTGTTCATCAGATGATTTCAAGGCAAAGTTGAGAGATGAAGCCAAAACAAGTGATCTCATTGAACCATCTTTAAGCACAACAATACCATCTCGTATTTCTTGTATCGGAACGAATTCTTGAGTTGTTTTTGATACTGCAACCATAATTATTTTTGATTTTTATTAGTGTACATACTCTCTTTGATATCGAGACTCCATGTAAGGTCTTTCAATTTACTATCTGAAATCTTGGGAACCATGATTGAGGCGTATTCTTTTGCCTCCTGAGCTGGATTATCTGAAGGCTTTTTATCCTGTTTCTTCCAAATATATAGTTTTGCTGAAGTTAAATATTTGAATGCTGCTTCGACTACGAGTATGAAAGGCTTATTGTTTATTTTGTAGAATGCTAATGCAGATGAAAATGTCATGATTATTAGTATCGGTACAATAGCAATTAAAAGAGAAGGTAGTATTTCATACATTATGAATGATAGTCCTGCTCCACCGGCCATATAAATGAACTGTTTCAGGGTCATTGGCCCGAAGATCTTGTCCTCAACTTCGATGAATTGTGGAACTTGATATTGCATCCTTTTATTTTACCATACTTATCATACCTGTTCCCTGTAGGGATCAGTTGAACGTGGCATTTTTTTAACCTCAACTTGTTGAGGGGCACTTACTGGAGTAGTCAGGAGATGATCAACCATGGCAAGAGGTCTATCTTCTATTCCCTTCAGTACTGCTTCTTTGTTTATGTTTTTGTCGTCGTATTGAGATGAA
>JAYTHA010000077.1:0-4714 GCA_043732935.1 Candidatus Tayloriibacteriota bacterium | reverse complement strand
GTCCTTGATTACTTCAAATAAATATAAGGGTAAGTTGAAAGGCAAATTAACTCTAAAAATTACTAAGGATATGGAGAAGGGTGAATAAAAGAATAATTTCCCCTGTCAATCGTGACTTTGCCTATTAATTAGCTATAATAGAGCCAATGTCATCTAATGTAGAAAAAATCAAGGAACGGCTTGGTATTGAGGAGGTTATCAGCTCATATATAAAGCTGGAAAAAGCTGGGAAAACCTTGAAGGGGAAGTGTCCATTTCATAATGAAAAAACGCCATCTTTTTTCGTATCTCCAGATCGGGGGAATTACTACTGTTTCGGATGTGGAGCGAAAGGTGATATTTTTTCTTTCGTAGAGCAATTCGAAGGACTTGATTTCATGGGGTCATTGAAACTTCTGGCAGAGCGGGCAGGGATTGCACTTGAATTTGACAGAAATACGCAAGAACATAGAAGTGAAAAGGAAAAGCTTCTTGCAATCATGGAAGATGCAACAGTCTTTTTTGAAGGAGGACTTGCTCATTCACAGCAGGCAATTGAATATGTAAAGAAGCGTGGAATCACTGAAGAAACTGCAAAGAAATTCCGTATCGGATATATTCCTGCTGATTGGAGATTACTTTTTAATTATTTAAAGAATAAAAAATATACGGACAGTGATATAGAAAAAGCTGGCTTGATCAAAAAGCCTGATGTTACTGACGGAGTTGTGGCAAAGGAATATTATGATAGATTTCGTGGAAGAGTGATGTTTCCGATCGCTGATTCAAGTGGAAGAATTATTGCCTTTTCTGGCAGAATTTTGGTAGACGATGGCAAGTCGGCGAAATATCTGAATAGCCCCGATACAATTCTTTTTAATAAATCAACGGTGCTGTATGGAATTGATAAGGCAAAAACTGATATCCGCGTAAAAAATTATTCTATACTCGTTGAAGGACAAATGGATCTTGTGCTTTCGCATCAGTCTGGAATAAAAAACACCGTGGCAGTTTCTGGTACAGCGCTTGCAGATACGCTGACCTCAAAAGATAATGTTATAAATAACCTCGGAATCGTCAAGCGTCTTTCACATAATATTATTCTGGCTTTTGATTCTGATAATGCTGGTAGGAAAGCTGCAATGCGTTCAGCAGGAATCGCTTTAAGTCTTGGAATGGATGTGAAAATCGCGGATTTGCCTGAAGGAAAGGATCCAGCGGATCTTGTTCTTGCTGATCCTGAACAATGGAAGAATGTCTTGCGTAATTCCAAGCCTGTGGTAGAATTTCAACTTGATACTGTGCTTCAAAAAAAGACTACCGCAAAGCTTGACATGCGCCTGTTGCCACAGGCATTGCGGGACAATGTCCTTCCATTTATTGCTCCTCTTACAGGCGCGATGGAAAAAGCACACTATATAAAGTTAATAAAGGAGAAAACAGGACTTTCTGAAGAGTCTATTAAAGAGGACCTCAAAAAAATAGAGGCTTCTATGAAAGGTGAAGTAGCTCAAGTTGCCAAGGCGGAGGTTTTAAAAAACACGACCTCACGACTCGATTCAATTACCAGAAAACTGTTTGGCTTGCTTTATTATTTAGAAAAAAATCCAATCTCCAGTATTGATGTTGATAGCCATAGAGCTATCATCAAAAAAATAGCTGGCGAAAAATACGATGTTTTAATAAGAAATGTTGAATCAAGCAAAGATGAGTTGCTTCTTGAAGCTGAAGTAACTTTCGGTTCAAGTGCAGGCAATGATCTCGAAAGAGGTTTTAATGAATTACTAATCAATTTTGAGGATGATGTGGTTCGAGAAGAATTTGATAAGGCAATGGCTGAGCTCGGTGCCTCGGAGCGAGAAAAAGATGAAAAGAGCGTTGGTGAATTGGTGAAAAAAATGGACGTGTTGACTAAGAGGATAAATGAATTAGCAAGTAAAAGAGCAAAAATGTAATATATGAAGAAACATAAAAAAATTAAGAAAATTACAAAGAAATCAGTTAAAAAAGTAAAGAAAATAAAGGCCAAAAAAATTAAGGCAAAGAAGCCAGAAAAGAAAGCAAAAGGATCTGCAAAACAAAATAAGAATAAAGAATTTGAAGTTAAGGCCAATAAGCTCACTGCAAAAGGCAAGGAGCGTGGTTTCGTTACATATGATGAAATTCTTAAGGAATTTCCAAACATCGAAACTGATATTACTTTTCTTGATGAATTGTATACGAAGTTTTCTACTGCAGGAATTGATGTTCTTGAAGGAGGAGGACTTTTGGAAATGGAACCAGAGGTGCATCATGCACCGAAGAAGTATTCATATGGTTCACGAGGAAGTGATTCTTCTTATGACTCTATACAGATGTATTTGAAAGAAATCGGACAGTATTCTCTTATCTCTGCAACGAATGAAAAGGATTTGGCAAAAAGAATTCAAGCTGGCGATAAAGAAGCCAAGAATCTTCTTGCTCGAGCAAACCTTCGTCTCGTGGTCTCTATTGCAAAAAAATATGTCGGACGAAGCCCTGACCTCACGCTCCTTGATCTTATTCAAGAAGGAAATCTTGGTCTCTTCAAGGCTGTTGATAAATTTGATTGGACAAAAGGTTATAAGTTTTCAACATATGCTACATGGTGGATTCGTCAGGCTATAACTCGTGCACTTGCAGATCAATCAAGAACAATTCGTGTTCCTGTGCATATGGTTGAAACTATCGCCAAGTACAAGCAAGTTGTTCGACGACTTACCCAAGACCTCGGACGTGATCCTCTTGCAGAAGAAATAGCTACAGAAATGGGTCTTGATGTTGAGAAGATTTATAATATTGAAAAAATCGATCAAGATGTCGTTTCTTTGGAAAGCCCTGTTGGAGATGATAGTGATGATGGTAAGTCTACACTCGGTGACTTTCTCTTCGATGATAAAATTCTTTCTCCGGATCAAGAATCATCTCGTAGAATTCTTCGTGATCAGGTCAATCAAATTCTTGGTGACCTTTCTGAAAAAGAAAAGAAAATTCTTGAAATGCGACACGGCCTAAATGATGGAGTAACTCATACTCTTGAAGAAGTGGGTAAGGAATTCGGTGTGACTCGAGAACGTATTCGTCAGATTGAAGCAAAGGCGCATGAGAAGATTCGCCAGCATGAGAATATAAATAGGTTGAAGAATTATTAAATATATAACAAACCCGCGTCATACTGGCGCGGGTTTTGTCTTAGATGTCTTCTTCAGAATCATGCTGTTCTAACGGGCACGCACGAACGGAAGAAACGACGGATCAGAGCAATCAGATGAAATTCATTGGTTTGAATCCGAATGTCTGCGATTTCAACGAGGCTGAAGATTGCATGACCATCGTGCAATACGATTGATCTGTCGAGAACCTGTTCCAATGTTCCGTCTATTGCAACGGTCGGCTCTCCCTTACGTTTGATGATTAACCTTACGTTCAGGGGAAGTGGAACTTTTCCTAGACGGACTTTCTGCATAAGTTGATGAGGATGCATACCCTTTTGCTTTTCCTTTCCATCCTAAGAATAGGATAATTTTTGATTATTCGCAATATGCTATTATTATAAGAACATGAATACTTCTGAATTCCAAACCCTCTATAAACGCCTCAATACTGCCCAGAAAAAAGCCGTAGATACTATTGAAGGTCCTGTTATGGTTATCGCTGGACCTGGAACTGGCAAGACCTCTATTTTGACATTGCGTATTGCGCATATCCTCCAAAAAACTGATACATCACCAGAGAATATTCTCGCACTTACATTCACAGAATCAGGTGCTTATGCTATGAGAAAAAAGTTGGTAAGTATAATCGGAACAGCAGGATATAAAGTGAACATAAATACTTTTCACGGATTTTGTAATGAAGTTATCAAGCAATATCCTGAAAGATTTCCAAGAATAATAGGTTCAACAGCAATCACTGATATTGATCAAATTGCAATTATGGAAAAAATAATAGAGTCGACTGAACTCGATATGCTCAAGCCATACGGAGATGTCTTTTTCTATGTACGACCAGTTCTCGGAGAAATCCGAAATCTGAAAAGGGAGGCGATTGGTGCTGATGATTTTAAAGTCATAATAAAAAAACAGGAAAGTACTTTTGAAGATATTCCAGACAAGGTGCATGTGAAAGGCGCGCACAAAGGAAAAATGAAAGGCGAATTCATCAAGCAAAAAGAAAAAATTGAGAAGAATAAAGAACTTCTTAAACTGTATGATTTGTATGAAAAAGCCTTAATTAAAGAAAAGTTCTATGATTTTGAGGATATGATCGTTGAGGTTATAAAGACTTTGAAAAAAGATGCAGATCTTCTGATCATGCTTCAAGAGTCCTATCAGTACATCATGGCTGATGAGCATCAGGATGCTAATAATGCGCAGAATGCTGTGCTTGAATTACTTTCAAATTTTCATGATAGTCCCAATCTCTTTATTGTTGGAGATGAGAAACAGGCAATATTCAGATTTCAAGGCGCATCACTTGAAAACTTTCTTCATTTCAAAAAGATCTATCAAGAAGCTGAACTTATTCATCTTGAAGAAAATTATCGATCTACACAGCCGATTCTTGATGCATCGCATTCGCTTATTCCAAGCAGTGGAGTCGCATTAAAATCAAAAGCTGAAAAAGGCAAAGAACTTATACGGATAGTTGAAGTGCCGAGCTTCGATGCGGAAAATACTTTTCTCGTAAAAGATATACAAATAAAAATAAAGGAGGG
>JAYTHA010000076.1:0-3428 GCA_043732935.1 Candidatus Tayloriibacteriota bacterium | reverse complement strand
TTACTTTTTGATGTATCAATAGTTCCCTCAAGATCAACGGAAAGGACGGTTTCGAGTTCAGAAAGGGCTTTAGAAACTTCTCCACCGATGCCTTTGTATGATTCAATGACCTTTTTGTAATCATCAATATTTATAAGATACACCTTATACGGAATATTTTTCTTGGCAGAAATGAAATTGAGAGCATCTCGAGCTTCAATATTATCAGGATCAACGATACCCACCTCAAGAACGCCTTCTTTTATGCCAATCGGTACGAATTGATAATGAACTGCTGATTCTTCGGGAATATAATCAAGTGCTTCAAAAGGAACGGTAGTATCACCGAGCGCACGAATGGGAATATTAAGGAATTCTCCATGAGCTTCGAGTACATCTTCAGGATCAATTCCTCTTTCAATTAAAACTTGGTCGAGAGAATCCCCCTGCGCAGTTCTCTGCTTTATTTCCCTAAGATCATCTTTTTTTATAAGATTTTTTGAAAGAAGTATATCAAGTACACTCATAGTAAAAATTGATTAGTGGGTCTTCGCTGGTACCGAACCTGGAATCGGGGCGAAAGGGTTCGGTCTACCGATATTCTGTTCTGGTATTGCAATGGTATAGTCGACGAGAGACTTATAACTTGCACTCGTAAATATTGAGGAATCTATTTTGAGAGAACTTATTTGATTTAATAAAGAAAGAACTCTTGAACCAACAGCTTGTGTTTCCGCAGAAGCACCGCTCTCTTGAAGAGATGAAGCTGAATCCGCAGACGAATTGCCAAGATTATAGAAATAAATCAGCGCAGCGACAGCGATAATAACGATGATAATTATGAAAGTTTTTTTTGAAGATGATTGCTGGGTAGTATTCATATAATTATTGCTTTAACCAATAAGTCTTTAATTCAACTCCATATTCGTAATTCCCTGTATCATTGGCTGTAAGGGTGATTTTTGATATATCCATTATACGCAAACTAGCTTCAAGATCTTTCATAAGATCGATGAAAGTCTGATATGTTGTAGTCACGCTAAATGACAGCGTGACGGTATCATAGGTATTTGCAACATTTACTACATTTGAACGAGGAGATCCTGGAGTTGCAGCACCTTGTGCATTAGTAGAATTTGCACTCGTCGCACTTGTCTTTATGTTTTTCAAGGTTAAACCATGTCGAGAGCCAACGCCATTCGCATCTATTATAAGTCGAACATTATCAACATTATCAGGCAACATCTTTTCAAGTCGCTCTCGATCTTCTTGAGAAATATTATTGTATGTTTTTAATACACCATCACGAACTTTAATAAGCTTCTCGGAATTATTCAAAGCCTGCTGATAGCCAGCATTTACATCCTTTATTGTTTTTAATTCATCCAATTTACCCTGAGTAAAGGTAAAATAGACTCCAATCGCTAGTACTACAAGTATTATAGGTGTGACGTTTTTATTCATAGGATTTATTGTGGTGTTTCTGCTTCTAGAACTTTACTATAAGAAATATCCGTAGGATTGATCGTTGAAGTAAAAGTGAAGGCGACATTGCCATTGGCATCAAGATTCAAATCTGATAGCACAGGATTCTTTAATATCTTGTTCGTGCCGTATTTCTGGGATTCTCCGAAGACGCTCGACTGGAAAGCTATAGCACTGAAGCTATTGCCAATACCATGCATAGAGATTTTTACCCCATCAGATTCCTTAGCTGGGGCAGAAAAATCAAAACTGCTGAATCGTACGCCCTCTATAGTAAGCTTGCTGATTATTGAAAATATTTCAGAGACAGCGAGGTGATTCTTGAGTAGTTGCTTACTTAAATCAATTTTTGTATTGGCTTTTTTTAATTCTTCTATAAGAGTGGTGTTGAATCTCTTTTCACTTTCTGCAAGCTGTACCTTATAACCCTCTTGTGATTTTGTAAGAACATTTTTCCAGAACACAGAGAAAACTGCTCCAGCGAGAGATGCAATAAACAACAAAATAGCTACAAACATTAAAACACTCGTACCGCCTCTTGGGGTATGAATTTTCGGATCAGAAACAAGTGGTCTTTTAGGAATGAACGATGTTTGAAATTTTGTCTCCATTTAGCTAAATTATACTAGACTATGTGATAAATATGAAGCGCAAGTCTGTGCATATCTATTGCAATTCAGAGATCCGACGCAATGCACAACCAATAGCCACAGCGAATTCCGGACCGGATTGGGCAAATTGATCTGAAAGAAAGGCTGGAGTCTCAAGTCTGCTGAATGGATCGGCATAGACAACTTCAGTTTGAAAGCTTATACGAGCAAGATCAGTAAACCCTTTAAGAAGCACGCCTCCGCCAGTTAGAATGACCTTGCTGATATTTTTATTGTATTTTTTCTGATAATTAAGCATAGTTGCGTTTGCCTCATAGAAAATATAATCAAGATTCACAGTGATAATCTCAGTTAATTCCTTGTATTCTGGACCACCCTTAAGCCCATAACTTCTTTTCATGTTTTCACCTTCATTGATACTAATACTTAGAGCCTTTGAAATAGCGAGTGTGAGATCTTGTGAGCCACGATTGATAATATGTGAGGCTCTAAGAATTCCCCTCTCGATAATATAAAGCTTAGTTACTCGAGCACCCATATCAACAATCATAACTGCCTGTATTCCCTGATCAACAACAGCACGGATTGAACTGAATAATTCAATTTCATAAAATGCGGGCTGAATACCTGAGCTACTGCTGATTGTCTGATAATCATTTATATATTGATTATGAATAGCTACAACAAGTACATCTTGATTTTGTTTTTCTACTTGCTTTTCTTGTATATCGTCATCAACAGCGTAGGTATCTTCTTTAGGAATAAGTGAGTAATCAAGCATAACTTCATTCATCGGTACAGGAATATACTTTCGTGCCTCCAAAGATACAACTTCTGCCAACTGCTTTTCTGGAACAATAGGTATAGAGATGAAAGAGATAAGACTTGATGATAGAGGTAATGCGACGCCGGCTGAAATAGTGGTTGTTTTCGCCTCACGAAGTATATCTCTCAATGCTTCTACTGTTTTTTCTGGAGAAAGATTCGTTGCCCTGCCGATTTCCAAACCTGCATAGGGACCGAGTGCAAGCTCACCATATGTTTCGAGAACTGCTCTTCCCCGCTTTTTCTTTATTTGAACAACCTTAATAGCAGATGAGCCGATATCGATACCAAGAACACTTTGGCTTTGCTTAGAAAATAGAGAAGAGAAAATATTAGTCAGAAAAGACATACAAATAGTATACCATAGTGCTCATAAAGTGTAGAATAATACCGTGCAGAAATTCATAACATATATACTCGATTTTTTGTTCCCGCCAAATTCCGAAGAAATCAAGCTTCGTGTCATTTCTCCTAAAGAAATTGAACAGATAGCCTCACCGGCCTCAAAGACTGAATTTCCTTTCATTT
>JAYTHA010000075.1:0-5155 GCA_043732935.1 Candidatus Tayloriibacteriota bacterium | reverse complement strand
AAAAACGGCTGTCCGTAGTGTTCCAGAAGATACCACGCAGTTTCCCGATATATCGGGAAATTTGCGGGAAAATAATCTCGAAGTGGATACCACGCAAATGCCGCAAAATGAGTTAGCCCTAGAAGATATAACCAAAGAGGACATCGGACTAGGTAATGCGATATTATAAAAACCATGAATAATAAAATACCCACAATCAAATACTTCCTCTACGCCCGTAAGTCGAGTGAAGCAGAAGACAGACAGGCGGCATCAATCGATGCCCAGAAAGACGAACTCCTTAAAATTGCCCAAGAGCAGGGCTTAACTATTGTCGAGATCCTGGTGGAATCCCAGTCAGCCAAGAAACCAGGTAGACCCATCTTCAACAAGATGCTTGAGAGAATTTATAAAGGCGAGGCCAATGGAATCATCTGCTGGAAACTGGACCGCCTCGCTCGTAACCCTGTAGACGGCGGACAGATAAGCTGGATGTTGCAGCAAAGTGCTATCGCACAAATAGTTACCTTCGGCAGAACCTATTATCCGACTGACAACGTACTTATGATGCAAGTTGAGCTTGGAATGGCGAACCAATACATCAGAGACTTGTCGGTAAACGTAAAGCGAGGTCTGGCAAAGAAGGTCCGAGAAGGTTGGCTACCGAGCATGTGTCCTGTCGGCTACATGAGCACGCCTGATAGAGAAAAGGGATTCAAGACAATCATGAAAGACCCTGACAGATTTCCAGTGGTCAAAAGACTTTTCGACATGATGCTTACCGGAAATTACAGCACCTCGCAGATATGGGACGTGGCTCGTAAGGAGTTGAACCTGCGGACGTATCAGCGCAGACATATGGGTGGCAAACATCTTTCAAAAAGCGGTATCTACGCACTTTTGAGCAATCCCTTTTACTACGGCTGGTTTGAGTATCCCTATAAGAGCGTAGAATGGCATAAGGGCGCTCATGAGGCGATGATTACCGAAGAAGAATTCAACAAGGTCCAAGTCATTATGGGTCGGACCATGCAACCTCGGCCAAGGCCCGAGAAAAGCTTCGCCTTTACTTCACTCATGAAGTGCGGACACTGCGGTTGTAGCATTACTGCGCAGGCCAAGGTAAAGCGATGCAAAAACGGCAACGTACACCATTACGTTTACTACAACTGCACCAAGAAAAAAGTAGATGTGAAATGTCCCGAACAATGCATCGAGCTTAAGAAATTGGAGTTCGACATAAAGGAGAAGCTCAGCGAGATCACTATTTCAGAAAGATTCAAAGACTGGGCGATCAAGCACCTCCATGAACTACGAAAGACTGAAGTGGATAGCGACACCTTGGTCCTCAAAGGCAAACACAAAGAGCTTGAGGAAGTAACCAAGAACTTGCAGTCGCTCACGCTCAACTTCACCTCACCGTCAAACAGTGAGAGAGCGATAATTACCGATGAAGAATACCAAACACTCAAGGTTGGCATGGTGAAAAAGAAATTGATCCTCGAAGACGAGCTCAAAATCAAAAACAGAGAGGTGTTGGAGTGGGTAGACCTTACCGAAAAGACCTTTGACTTTGCCTGCTACGCCCACATTTGGTTTGAAAAAGGAGACGATAAAGCCAAAAGAGCGATACTCGCATGTTTAGGCTCGAACCTCACCCTAAAAGGCAAAAAGGTCTTTGTAAATTACCATTCTTTCATCAAGACGCTCATAAAAAGTCGTCAGGCGGTTGAAGACGAATTAGAGCGCGCTCGAACCTCTAAAGTATCAAGCAATAAAAGACGAAACCCCACAAATTGTGAGGTTTCGTCACTAGGGCTCCCTATCGTAGAAGAGTTCAGAACCATCAATTGGGCACAAGTTAGTAGGGAGTTAAGCTATGTTGGTTTTATTCTAAAAGAACAACCGCACCTCGCCTGAGCGTGATGCGGTTGGATTATAGATTTGTTCTTGGAATGCAGGAGTGTGACCTACTGCAAACTGAAGGAGCTGACCTCCTTCATATTGACGACGATGCTTTCGCGACCACCGCCAGTGTAGGAAACGCTAATCGTGAAGTTGTCGGTTTCGAGTTTAGTCACACTGCACCAGTATTCCTTACCGCCCGTCAGGGTGATGCGGATACAGTTGCTGGGTTTGACGAGGCTGGGACCTTTGCCCACGATTTTCTTCAGTTCTGCTTTGAGCTTGGTTTGGAACGACATTTTTGTTCATTCGATGTATTGTTTGGAACATCAGGGCTTCCTTTCAGAGCCACTATCCATATCAAAAAACTACCTATTAAATAATAGCATATCAAACCGTATATGTCAAGTACAAATTGTGTTGTAAAATAAGGCTAATATTGAATACTATGTATTTTATTCAAGCTTCTTTAAAAATTCACCGACATTTGTATCAGGCTTAAAAACTAGTACATTTTCTCCGTCAGTTGGAATTTCAAGTTCTTGAATAGCATCATCTAGATATTCTTGTTTTACATCGTGCCTTTCTTTGCTAATTTTATTCTTCAGTTGTCTCTCCTTTTGGACCTCAATCGGTGTATCTAAGAATATAACCTTCGTATCCGCACCAGTCATTTTTGCAATAGTTCTAAGTTTTTCTCTATATCTAAATTTTGTACTTGTATCATCAAAAACAACAGAGTGACTTTTCGATAACTCTTCTTTGATTTTGTCTCTACACATATTAATAACCATTCGCCAATCATCTTCACTGTCTTGGCTTAGATTGAGTTCCTTTTCTTTCTCAAAAAATAAAGCATCCTGACTAATCAGTATTGATTTTGTATGTTCAGCAATTTTTTTAGCTAAGGTAGATTTTCCTGAAAAACCAACTCCGCACATTATGTATAGGGTCATAGGGTTAAAAATTTAGTGATTTAATAAAATCTTGCAATATTAGCTTAATCTGGTTTTTTATTTTTCTAGTGTCAGATAAATTCATACCCTTAGGGTCTGGTACATCCCATCGAATCATCTTTGTTGATTTTGATAAATATTCTGGTATAGGTTCACTATTTTCAATTATAGTTATTATTTTATCTGAATCGTTAACCATTTCCTCAGTTAACTGCTTTCTTATGTATGAAGAAACATCAATATTTTCTTCTTTCATTACGTCAAGAACTTCTTTAATTTGGGGCATTAATTCACCTATGGGTTGTTCTGGTCCACTGATTTTTATTCCTGCTGAGATTACATCGATTTTGTTAGGTATTAGTTTTCTTAGGAGTGCTTCAGCCATCTGGCTTCTTCCTACGTTACCTTTGCAAATGAATAGTATTTTCATAAAAAATTATTTAAATTCTTGCTCAATAACAAATTCATTCTCGTCCATATCAGCAATAACGGCATCACACCAACCCCATTCTTGCTTGGTAGGTTTTTCCACTACTCTCGCACCATTTTTTTCGGCTTGTTCTAAAAATTTAAAGATGTCTTCTACTTCGAAAGTGAAGGATTTCCTATTACCAATGTTTTTTGATGCCCAATTGGAGTGTCTATACGGTGCATTTTCTTCAATATTGAATTCTACGCTGTCTAGTTCTCCCTGCATAAAAGGAGGTCTAAATTCCTTTATTTTCATTCCAAAAACATTTTCATAAAATGTCTTTGCTTCGTTAAGGTCTGAAACACCGATAATCAATACTCCAAGTTTTGCTTTTTGCATAAATTATTTTAATATTTTTTCTAAGGTTATATTATATTTTTCTGCTCCACACGATTCATAGACTGCTATAGCTTTTGCATTGTTTGCCGAAGCTACAAATCGGATTCTTTCAATTTTTCTTTCTCTGCACCACTCTTCAAATAGTCTTATGAACTCTTTTCCAATTCCTTTCCCTCTAAAGGTTTCCTCAATAAACATATTATCTGCTTCGGCTAAGGAATTTATTGTTCTGTAGTCTTCTGGTTCTTTAATCGCTCCAAGTAAATAGCCTATGATTTTTCCTTCAGATTCTGCTACTAGAACAAATGAGTCAGGAGAGTTTATGTTATTGCTGAAATATTCAGTCCCATTTTTAGAAAGTGAAAAATCAATACTAGTGGTTTTGTCGTATTCCTTTCTTTCCAGTTCACAAAGTGATTGATTAAGTTTTTGGATTGATTCTAAGTCTGAAATGGTAGAAATTCGAATTTGAGGTTTCATATGAGAAGTATAGCTTGATATTCTTTGATTTGTAAACTAAAGTTAAGTAATGAAAAAGAAGGCTAATGGTACTAAATCTTGGAAAGAAGAGCTTGGAGAAATATTTAAGGAGGAAATCAAGGGTAGTCCAAAAGAGCTTGATTATTTTCTCAGTCTTTATCCCACAAAAAAAGATTGGATAGAGACTCAAGAATATATTAGAACTCTAAAGGTAAACCAGAGTATTTACAGTAAATTAAGAGATGTTTTTATAGATGAAGATGCTTATGAGAGATTTCGTGAAGACGCTCTTAAAAATAAAAGTTTACTTAAAGATTATGCAAATAGTGAAGAAATTGATAGTTTTTATGATTATTTGAAAGGGCACAAAGAAAGGACCTCAGGAAGTAAAAAACTTATCCAGTATTTTAACGACCTAATTAAAAAACCAGATTTTAATAATGAGATTAAGATACTAAGAAAAAAATATAATATTCCAGAGGAGGGTTTTTCGTTTAACGAGACTGACTATAAAAAGGTGATGAAGGGAGAGGTCCACATATGTAATTTGGAGGATGATATAGATAAACTTGCAATTAAATCAGGTTTGTATAGTTACGGCTGGCATTCGCCATTAAAGGGGTATTTTTACTTTGGAGCAATTCATCCAAAACATTTTATTGATTATGCTTACGAAGAAATAGAATTGTGTGAAGTTGTTGATGAGGCGAACTTTTATAAAGAGATATTATCTGAAGATGACGGAGGCTTTGAAGTAAAAAAAGAGGCACTAAAATACAAGAAAATGAGGAAATATTTAAGAGAGAGAAAAAACTCTGAGTTCCCAATATCTATAAGGATTAGCCCTTATGCATCACAAAGGGATGTTTTAAATTTTATTGGGAAAAACTTTATTGATATTTCTAAATTGCAGAAGAACCACATATCGAATTTTGTAGGCATTGGTAAAAGCAAGAAAAAGAAGCCATTTGTTAAAGAAAGAAATAATTTTATATACGAGAATAAGCACCTTTCCTTGAAAGAG
>JAYTHA010000074.1:0-2879 GCA_043732935.1 Candidatus Tayloriibacteriota bacterium | reverse complement strand
TCAGATCACATTGCCCTACTTGAAAATAAAATCGCATCCACTACCACCGAACTTCGCGGAACTATTGCAGATAGCCACACTGCCCTTTCAAATGAATTAAATCAAGAAAAGCAGAATGTCGGAAATCTAGCGCAAAGTATCAGACAAGAAGTCGGCTCAGTATCGAACACGGTAACTACCCTTCAAAAACTCAGCAAAACTGATCCTGAACTTCTAGCAAAATACTCGAAGGTCTTTTTCTTAAATGAAAATTATGCACCAGCACGACTCGCTGAGATACCGAATGAATACAAATATTCCAATACAAAAATCTTAAAATTAAATGAGCAGGTTTGGCCATACTTGAAGAGCATGATTGATGGTGCGAATAAAGCGAGCATCCCTATGTATGCATTTTCTGCATACAGATCATTCAATGAACAACAAGCCCTCAAGGGTCAATACTCGGTCACTTACGGCGCAGGAAGTGCGAATTCCTTCTCTGCTGATCAAGGATATTCTGAGCATCAACTTGGCACAACACTTGATTTGATTGCTTCAGGACAAGGTGGGATGCTTGATGGATTCGACGAAACAAAAGCATATACGTGGCTTCTCCAAAATGCATATCATTATGGATTCATCATTTCATATCCAAAAGATAATAAATTCTATGTTTTCGAACCATGGCATTGGAGATTCGTCGGTATAAAGCTCGCAACATATTTACACAATCAAAATAAGAATTTTTATGATATGGATCAGCGTGATATAGACGAATACCTTGTTTCTATTTTTGATTAACTTATGAATGAAACTCTATACGATGTAGCAGTGATCGGCGGAGGACCAGCTGGAATGATGTCTGCTGGGCGTTCAGCGGAACTCGGCGCGAAGGTAATTCTCCTTGAAAAAAATGAAACTCTCGGCGTAAAGCTTCTGATAACCGGTGGAGGACGATGCAATGTTACCAATGCTCAGTTTGATGTGCGAACTTTTTTGAAAAAATATAAAGATAGCGATAAGTTTCTTTTTTCTGCTTTTTCACAATTTAACGTAGAGAAAGCTCTGGAATTTTTTAATTCAAAAGGAATGCCGACAAAAATAGAAGCTGAGAATCGCGTATTCCCTACCAGCGATAGTGCTCAATCAGTTTGGGATGTGCTTGTTGAATATATTAAAAAAGGTGGAGTTGAAATAATGAATAATGCCAATGTTATAGGATTTGAGAAAGGAGATGGTCAAATCACGGCGGTAAAATTAAAAAATGGTAAAAAAATTCTGGCAAAAAAATATATAGTAGCAGTCGGAGGAAATTCTCGTCCAGAAACTGGTTCTACCGGCGATGGATTCGCTTGGCTTAAAGAGCTTGGCCACAAAGTTATTGATTCTGAGAATGCACTCGTGCCAGTAACTATTTCTGATACATGGGTTCGAGAATTATCTGGACTTACCCTGCAAGATATCAAACTTACGACATTTCAAAATAATCAGAAACAAGAAAGTCATAAGGGTAAATTGCTTTTTACTCACTTCGGACTAAGCGGTCCAACGATTCTTAATATGAGCAAAGATATCAGCGAACTTCTCAAGTATGGCGAGGTGGTGATTCGTCTTGATTTGCTTCCAAATTTTGATCATGGAATGATGAATAGCCGGCTTCAAGAGCTTTTCTTGCTGGATAATAAAAAGAAAATAAAGAATTCTCTTGGTTCACTTATCCCTTCTGCACTTGTTGATGTAGTTTTAAATCTTGCTGGAGTTAGTGGTGATATTGCGAATAATAGTATTACTCGAGAAGATAGGCTGAAGCTTATTGAAATAATAAAAGGAATACCAATGAATGTCAGTGGCCTTCTTGGAGCTGATAAGGCGATTGTTTCTTCGGGTGGAGTTGATCTTACTGAAGTAGACTTCAAGACCATGCAGTCACGAATGGTTCCGAATCTTTATTTGGTTGGGGATATTTTGAATATTGATAGACCTTCAGGAGGATATAGTTTGCAATTGTGCTGGACGACAGGATGGGTGGCGGGGAGTAATGCCTTGGTTGGATAAATTATAAATTTTTAATTTCTTCTATTAATTCTGGAAATTCTTTTTGATTAAAATGTTGGCGATCTTCAAACATACACAGTTCCGCATTTGGAAGTAGTGCTTTATATTTATCACTATTAGGAAACGAAACGACAGGATCATCTTTGCTCTGATAAATGTAAATCTTTTTACTCTGCTCTGCAAATCTATTAAGTGGTGGATATACTATAAAATCAGCGAGGGAGTAATCAGCTCCTTCATTACTAAAAGGTGCAGCGACGAGAAAAGTTGCCATAATATTTTTGGGGAATTTATTTTCAGAAAGATATTTAGCCAAAAATATTCCTCCAAGAGAATGTCCGATTAAAATCACCTCTAACTCAAAGAAAGGTATCATTTTCTCAAACCATATTTTCCACTCTACATATTTTGCATTCGCCTTATTTGGCATCATGGGTAAAATAACATCATAGTCAGTACCAAGTTTCTCTCCAAGAGTATCTTTCCAACCCTTGAACTTCATTCTTTCAAAATCGAGGGTAGAATTCTTAAGATCGCTTAGGTAAGCTTCGTAACTATCAAAAACATCTCCACCATGAATTATTATGACTTGTTTTTTCATTATATTAATTTATCTATTTCTTTTTTAACCTCTTTAAAAATCAATTCGTGACCTTTACTGTTTGGATGTAATCCATCATCAGAATCAAGTAAATTCTTGTAGTCTTCTTTTTTAAAGACGGAATAAATATCAATAAGTGGTATCGAAAATTTCTGAGCAACTGATGCCACCTTCTCATTATATTCCTCAACATATTTATTAAGCCTTGATTTATCAGTATTAGTTGGAGCAATAGTTATTT
>JAYTHA010000073.1:0-3882 GCA_043732935.1 Candidatus Tayloriibacteriota bacterium | reverse complement strand
TCTTATCGTAATCGCAATATTCTTGATCATTTGGTATCGATTGCCGGGATTCGTGGCTGTCGTATCTCTAGCTGTGTATACAATCCTCATGCTGGCTTTGTTTAAAGTAATTCCAGTTACGCTGACCGCAGCTGGTATTGCTGGATTTATTCTTTCTATCGGTATGGCCGTCGATGCGAATATTCTTATTTTTGAAAGAATGAAAGAAGAACTTCGACGTGGAAGGGGAATTAGCGAGGCAATGCACGAGGGTTTTGCTCGAGCATGGCTTTCTATTCGTGATTCGAATACCTCAAGTATTATCACAGGATTGATTCTTTATTTCTTCGGAAGTACTTCTGTGGTGACTGGCTTCGCACTTGTATTTCTTATAGGTGTGATAGTCAGTATGTTCACAGCTATTACAGCTTCCCGAATCTTCCTTTATGCGGTAGCACCAAAGAAGACGACTAGATTATCTACGTTCTTGGTAAGTAATGGATTCACTAAGACTATTATCAATAATACTTTAACTAAATAACTGCCATGTTTGTCGTTACATACAGAAAATTTTTCTACATACTATCAGGAATATTAGTTCTTGGTTCATTACTTGCTATTGGCTTTTGGGGATTAAATCCTGGGATTGATTTCAAGGGAGGTTCAATTATTGAAATTGAATATTCAGCAAATCGTCCAGAACAGGCGACTCTTTCTACTTCTCTTGCACCACTTGCATTAGATGCTTCAATACGTGCTACAGGAGAGAAGGGATATATCATTAGAATGAAGGATATAGATCAAGAACAAAATAATTCTCTTACTTCAGTTCTTGCAACTTTCGGAACTTCTACTGAAAAAAGATTTGATTCAGTTGGACCACTTCTTGGATCTGAAGCACTCAGAAAATCCCTCGTTTCAATTGTCCTTGTTATTCTCGCAATTGTATTCTTCATTGCCTATGCGTTCAGAGGAGTTTCAGAACCTGTATCATCATGGAAATACGGTATAGTCGCTATTATTGCTCTTATACACGATGTCATCGTTCCGACTGGAGCATTTGCAATCTTGGGCCATTTCGCTGGGTATGAAGTCGATACGTTGTTCGTAACTGCACTTCTTGTTGTCCTTGGTTTCTCTGTTCACGATACTATTGTGGTGTTTGACCGAGTTCGAGAAAATCTCAAGCATGCTACTGCTAAGAAACCGTTCAGTGAAATTGTTGGAGAAAGTATTAGCCAAACATTCACTCGTTCTATCAATACTTCACTCACAACTTTGCTTGCTCTTGTTGTACTTCACTTTGTGGGAGGTGAATCGACAGAACATTTTTCATTGGCTCTTATCATTGGTATTGTAGCCGGAACATACTCATCTATTTTCCTTGGATCACCATTACTTGTAACTATTTGGAAATGGCAAGAAGCAAGAAAATTGAAAGGAAAAGGGAAGAAGTAATCAAAAAATAAAATGATTTTTATCTATATATTAATTGCATTGTTATTTATAGGTTATTGTCTCGAAAGAATTATTAAGAAAATGCATGAGCCTAAGGAAGAAGAGGAAACAGAAACAATTGGAGAATATAGTGCGAGATTGGAGGAAGAGAAGAAATAATTAATAACATCAATACAAAATAAAAATCAGGCAACCGTCTAGTTCTCTGATTTTTAATATAGATTATAATTACGGCACTTATTACAAAGTGTTTTATTTAAGCAGGCTCACTTTGTACAACAAACACACTAATCGATTGGATTTTCGTCGGCTTATGCAGGAAGTGGCACAATAACTTCTCAGGACAAGGAGTAATGCATGTCATTAAAAGCAAAAGGGCATAATAGGACAGTTTCTAGGTAATATTACAACAGGTATTGTTCCCAAGTGGGTGCAAATTAATCGAATCACCCTCTATTCACCAAACATAAGGAGAGATATTCTGCAGTTTATTTTTCTTTATGGAATAGATTGAACAAGTGGCGTGGTTGGACGCTAGTTCATGTGAATCCGAGTAGGCTCGGATAAGCATAAAAAATAAAAGCTGAAACAACCCCTAGATCGCGAGTACACCCGAATCTCGTCTTCCTGCATTAGCTGAGGAATATTAGTAAATCTTGAAATCACAAATTGTGACTTCAAGATGGATAAGCAAGGTTTTATTAAGTTCATTTACAAATAACATGCCAGAAAATACCTCACCTTTAGAACAAATTAAAGCTGAAGAAATTATAAAACAGAGAATTTTCATTATTCGTGGGCGTAAGGTTATGATAGATAATGATTTAGCAGAACTTTATGGAGTTAAGACAAAACGTTTCAATGAACAGGTTAAGAGAAATTCCGAAAGATTCCCTAAAGATTTCATGTTTCAACTCACGCAAGGAGAATATGAAAACTTGAGGTCGCAATTTGCGACCGGTTCCCAAAAACATCGTGATCGTCGATTCTTACCTTATGCTTTTACAGAACATGGAGTCGCGATGCTCTCCGCAGTGTTAAATAGCGAGCAAGCTGTCCAGATGAGTATATTCATAGTTCGTGCCTTTATAAAAATGCGAGAATCACTTGAAACATACAAGGATTTAGCTATCAAAATAGGGGAAATTGAAGTAACTCAAATACAGGATCACGCCATCTTAAAAACCGTACATAATGTAGTAAAACAACTACTTGAACCACCAATAAAACACAAGGAGCAGGTCGGTTTTAGAACAAATGACTAAATTCCGAGAATTTGCTTGACTTTATTCTCAGGGCAAGTAGAATGGTATCCACGCCTTAAGTAAGGTGTATTTTAATCAGTTTTTCGACAACTTAATAAGTTATGCATTAGAAACGTATTCATATCAATTTATGTTGAATTATACGTGCAAGTCTAATGTCTATTTGAACAATGATTCCCGTTAATTTTTATTCACAAATTAACAAGAGCAAAAATCAAACTCAACTAAAACTAAGTTCAAAGTAAGAATGTAAATTTAAAAGATTTCTGTTCTCTATTTTGTTCCGTTCATTTTAGTTAAGAGTTTGATCCTAGCTCAGGATGAACGCTGGCGGCGTGGATAAGGCATGCAAGTCAAACGGCCCCGCAAGGGGCAGTGGCAGACGAGGTAGTAATAAGTAGGTACAAACCCCAAAGTCAGGGATACCTCATCGAAAGATGAGTTAATACTTGATGGTCTCTTCGGAGTAAAGATTTATCGCTTTGGGATTGGCCTGCTCGGTATCAGCTAGTTGGTGAGGTAAAAGCTCACCAAGGCTATGACGCCTAGGGGACCTGAGAGGGTGACCCCCACCGATGGAACTGAGACACGGTCCATACACCTACGGGTGGCCGCAGTCGAGAATCTTCCGCAATGGACGAAAGTCTGACGGAGCGACGCCGCGTGAACGATGAAGTGCTTCGGCATGTAAAGTTCTTTTGCCAGGGAGAAAGTTTATTGATAGTACTTGGCGAATAAGAGGTTGCTAAACTCGTGCCAGCAGCAGCGGTAATACGAGTGCCTCAAGCGTTATCCGGAATCATTGGGCGTAAAGGTTGTGTAGGTGGTCATATTAGTCTCTTGTTAAATTCTTCGGCTTAACCGGGGGCATGCAAGGGAAACGGTATGACTAGAGGATGCGAGGGGTCTGCGGAACTCATAGTGTAGCGGTGAAATGCGTTGATATTATGGGGAACACCAAAAGCGAAGGCAGCAGACTGGAGCACTCCTGACACTGAAACAAGAAAGCGTGGGTCGCGAATGGGATTAGATACCCCAGTAGTCCACGCCCTAAACGATCTTCTCTAGTTTTTCGGAGTATCGACCCTCTGAGAGACGAAGCTAACGCGTTAAGAGAAGCGCCTGGGTAGTACGACCGCAAGGTTAAAACTCAAAGGAATAGACGGGGACTTGCACAAGC
>JAYTHA010000072.1:0-8013 GCA_043732935.1 Candidatus Tayloriibacteriota bacterium | reverse complement strand
TGAAGAAGACTGAGGTTGTTGATCCACAGTGAAATCACCTGCTTGTTCAATGGCGGAAATGGTGCCAGTTGGGGGGTTTGGTGGGGGTTCGGGGGTGGTTTCTTCATGAGATTCTGATTCAGCTCTCGATTCAGCTTCTTGTTGAATTTGTTGTAATTTATCTTGAATAGGTTCAAGAATTTCTAAGTTCACATCAATTGCTATTTCATTTGCCTTTTCACTATCAATTTCTAATCTATTTTGAATATTCTTAACAAAATTTTTTGCTGGTTTGAAGCCCATGATCACATCTTGAATTTCGGCAACTAATTCATCTTGCGAATCAAGCATAAGGTCATGCTTATCACCAATTACGGAGACTTTTTTGTAGGTCTCATTTGCTAAAGCAATTTCTTTTAATTGTTTTTTTAATTCATCCATATTTTTTATCATGTCCATTCCCCACGATTATCATTAATAAACTTATAAGCAGCATGATTATTTGGGTACTTTCCTGTCCATAGATCTATAGAATTACCGATTTGTTTACGTAGAGTAGAATCCATACCATCCATATCTTTTAACTGACTAGATCTAATATGTTCAATTAGATTATCACTAATTGGTGTTCCTGGTGGTGTAGTATCCTCAATATATCTTTGTAAGTCTTCCCCACTCATATTTTTCAATATATCTTTAATGGTAGAAGAACTTCCTGATCCAACCGCAACTGCTAATTTTTTATTACGTGCATCTCTGATTGCGACTTTATCTGAATCAGATTTATCACCCTTCTCTATGTTTTTATAGACATTACTTGAAACATGAGGTACTACATGTTCACTAGATAATATATCTTTATCTAGACTCTCAATTTCTTTATTTGACATTTTATTCATAGCATCTCTGATTCCCTTTTGAGCTGCTATATCTGCAGGATTCTTTTTTAACGTTTCTATATAACCCTTAATATTTCTAACGTTATCAATTTCTCTTCGTTTGCTATCAATCTCCTTATCAAGTTTTTCGTCATCTTTAAATGATGTTGAACCACCAAATTTTGAGTTAGCCATTTTACCAGTAGTTGCTTCTCGTAATGATCTACCAATCCTACTATTTCCACGTGGTGTATTTTCCCATTTTTTATCTAAATTACCAGCCCATCTTCCAACTGTATTTCTACCAGCATAGCTTGATGTAGCTCCAGCTCCTTGCCTAAGCTTCCCACTCACCCATTTTTGTGCACTCTCTCCCCACTTTGTACTTAGTCCTCCACCTATCTGACTTGCAGCAAGTAGAGGGATATTTATAAGTATTAAAGCAATGCCATATTGGAATATAATACCGACATTAGAAAGCAAAATCCCGTATTGACTAACACCACTTGCATCTTTCTGTGCTAGATTAAGTGCAGTAAAAAATCCCTCCTTAGGATTTATGGTACTTATAAAACGGAGTGCCACATACATAAAGAGAAGGTAAACAGGCATAAAGATGAGTTGTTGTTTAAGCCAACCCCACCATTTATCGGAAATATCTTTTTTGACATCAGGAAATATTATTCCGACGAAATATATAGGAGAGAATCCCATAAGGAGTAAGAGAATGACGAGACGTACTGTAAATGCTATTGCTGCTGCCATGAAACTTAATGCTGCGAAAAACATAATAGCTGAGCCAGCTACTGTTGAGACGAAAATCTTGAACATAGCACCTCCAAGACTATCTTGTTGTAGAAGATTTTTCTGTGATTTTACATCATAAACTTTTTGAATCTGTAAGCTCTGCATGAATACATCAGAGAGTCCTCCACTACTAAATATATTTTTAAATAAGCTTGGTAAGTCATCTTTTGTAATATCTATAGTTCGAGAAGTTGGAGCGATTGCTCTATAGAATTGTAATGAAACAAGATTTGATGTATCAATAAGAACCTTTGTGAAAAATAGACTGAAATTAATCAATAGACCGGCTATTACGATATTTTTAACTAGGGCACCAATTTTTGTTCCCCCTTGATCAAGAATAGTAAGAATAGAAGTGTAAAGTAATGCAAATATAATGAATATACTTGAAATATTTCTTATAATTATCCAAACATCATTGATAGCTGGTGTTGCCTCGTATACCGCCTTTATATTCATTGTTAGAATAATTGATATATTGAGTATTACTCCACCAATACTTAGAAACCAACTCATTAGACCTAAAATGAGATTACCTACAGTCGCTGCGAAGCTATTGATCCATGACTCAGTAATGGCACTTATTCCAGCTCCAATAGCTGATCCCGTTCCACTAAAATTTGATTGCGCTCTCGTTGTCTGAGGCGTCAAAGCAAATCCTGTCACCGTCAGGATCATGAGTATAAGGAAGATTGTGGTAAGGGCTTTTTTCATTTTAATAAATACTTTGCTTCATTGCTTCAATTTCAATTCGTCAAATTTGCCGGGAATCCCTGACACTGTCTTAGTAGAGCATCTGCGTTATTTGCAAAAGTCTCTGCACTGGTAGTTATTGTTTTAACATCGTCAGTCGCATTTTGAATATCAATAACAGTTATTTGATCACTGAGTATTTGTCCATATTCAAGTGCAGGTCCATTTATTTGTGAAGTGGTGGAAGCTGCACGTGCACGATTCTGTATGCTAATTAGTTGATTGTATCTGCTATTGGCGACCTGATAACTAAGTTGTACTTGAGCGTAGATAGTAGTAAATGTGCTACTTGCTGATGCAAGGAGGGTAGTGATATTTGAAATTCTACTCTGTGCTATTGTTGTTTGGTTTGGGCTGAGAGTAGAGCTAGCTATCTTTGTTGTGTAGCAAGCTATGGTTGAATCATAAGTATTCTTTATATTAGAAACGATTGTGAATGCCAACTCTCTTTGTGTGAGGTATTTTTTGGTATTTGTTATGTCTTTATCTATATTTTTTAATAATTCAGATCTTATGGCGTTAACATTTATCGAATCTGATCCTTGGTCATTAACAATAGTATCAAGATATGAGTTTCCACTTGAGCCTTTATTGCTAACAGTTGAAAGACCTTGTTGTAATACTTGACTTGTAAGCTGTGCAAAAGCTGCATTCAATATTTCACCGATTTCGTCAGCAAGTTCAAGTTGGCGTGTAGGAGAACCAAGTGTGGTATCGAGTGCACCGGCAATGACAGAACCCGGAGTTTTCACTGGGCAATCTTCTTCCGCAGTAACCACTGTTTGAACACCATTATTTAATGTTGTTACAACCTCTCCTGTAATCTCATCATACTTCGTCTCAATTTTTCCGGTATGTGATGCACGAGCCAGTTTTACACATGCAGGATCTCTGAAAGAAAGAAACCCTTTTCCTTGACCCAATTCGTCCTTCTTTTGTCCTTGTATATTTGCAACTCGGAACGAAAGATCGCTGTCGGCTTGAAGATATGCTCCGTAAATATTATTTTGAGGTTCGGTAGTTAAAGAAACAAAAGCTGGCCATCCACCTTGTCGAAAATCTCCTGCTGTGAATCCATTGATAGAGGAATTTTTAACTGCATTGGTAGTATTTTTTATGATCGTGCTTAAAGTACATGCGTATCTCTTCTGAACATTTGGATGGTATTTGAATGAAAGAGCAATTCTTATATCAAGGCTGAAAGGTGAACAAAGTGCTTTAAGCTCCCCTGTTATAAATTGGCCAGTTGCCTGATCAGCGACGTCAAGGAAAAATGCTCCAGGATTTTGTATGAAAGAAGGGCTACCATTGAAACCGCCATTTATCCAATTCACTATGGAACCAGTCATTGCCCGAAGCATTTGTTTTGCGAAAGCACTTACGATTGGATCAAGAACATACTCTTTATACTTATCTGAATATGCAACGACCTCGCTTGCGACATTTGATATTGTTCCAATTATGTTCTGGACTAGATTGAGTGGATCTGTAACAGCAAATTGAGCCTCTGCCTTCTCCGGATACATTGAAAATGAAGTTGATAAAAATACAATTAAGAGAAGAATCCCGGTGATTATTTTTTTAAAAATTATTCTCATATTATTTTAGTGGAATAAATAGATTACCAGGTTCAGAAGGACTATAGGTTATATTTAAAGACGCTAAATAAATTTTTATATCATTCATTGCATCAAGAATTTTTTGTCTTGCTGGAAGATATTGACTGGATGCCTGTAACCCAGCAATCGGGTCACTCCCCGATTTTCTAAATGACTGTACAACAAAAAGAGCGGCATTCATTCCATTTAATAAATCTAAATGTTTCGCACTTATTGTTTGTGGCGCCGGTGTTTTCAATATAGCAGTAACAATATTTCTATAACTTTCAATGAGAGGGTCAAGCTCTTTCAAAATTTCAGAATCATCTCGTTGAATTGCGTCCCTAGCAATAACTCCCTCATTTCTTGAATTGATGCTGTATTTTTTAAATATACCTGCTATATTATTTCCGTATTGTTTAATTGAAGGAATACTACTGTCAGCATGTACAGTGATTTCATCGGATGTATAGAGCTTTGGCTTACTTAAGACCACATTTCTAAGGGTTTGATTGATTAGATCTTGCTGATTTAACTTATCTGCTGAATTTCCCATCTGTCGTAATTCCATGTATCGCGCGAAGAAATCACGACCTAAAATATCAAAAGGGGTAAGTTCCTCAGGCTTCTTGGTAATGTCCTTTACGGTACTTGAGCTTGTTTTGTCAATCGCTAAGAGTATGTTTTTCCAGTCGATAGCATTTTCATAGTTCTGTAAGTCAGTAGAGGTGCTGAGTGTCGTCCCCGTATAAATGAGTTTCGAGTCTTGTTTATTGCGATATTCTGCCACAAGGAAAGCACCGCCTACAAGTAGGATCGCTATAAGAATCATGAACACATTTTTCGTGTTTGGATACTTCACAGGGCAGTATTTGAAATAATCAAAAATACTAAGTAAATTATATCAATAGTTTTAATTATTTCCTACGATTTTTTTCCACATTTCAGGGGATAAGTCCTCGGCTCGTACATTTGGGGCTATGCTGTTGTCTAGAAATATTTTCAGAAGTCGTTCTTTTGGTATTTTTTTCTCCAAATTATTGACAAGTACCTTTCTTTTGTGTGCAAATCCAACTTTTATGATTTCAAAGAAGTCTTTTTCGTAAATTTTGGCATCGGTAAAGAATTTTTTTGAAATATTCTCAATAACGAGCACCGCTGAATCAACATTCGGCATTGGCCTGAAGAGTTTTCTTGAAACTGCCGTTAAATATTTTGGTTCGCCATAAGCTTTGACTGATAGAGATAGAATACTCTCTTTTGTATCAACAATTCTTTTTGCAACTTCTTTTTGAAGCATCACGATTATTCGTACTGGCTGATTATTTGTTTCAAGAAATTTTCTCATGAACTCCCCTGTTATGTAGTAAGGGATATTCGCAATTAGAATATAGTTTTTCAATGATGGTTTTTTTTCTAAATCCAATTCAAGTATATCTGCATGAACAATTTCTAATTGATTATTTTTAATTTCATTAGAAAATTTTTCCTGAAGAAAAGGAATTGCTCTATCATCTTTTTCTACAGCAATCACATGCACGCCAGTTTCAAGAAGTTTCGAAGTAAGCGCACCCTTCCCTGGTCCGACTTCAAGCACGATATTTTCTTTTGAAATTTTTCCAGCGTGAACCATGGCTGAAATTATATTCGGCGCATGCAAGAAATTTTGTCCTAAGGATTTTTTTGCAATAAAATTCATATATCAAAAGTCAATAAAAATAGCTTTTACTCCCCGCGGCGCGTCAGTGTCACCCGAAGATTCAATGTGCTCATCACCGATATCAGAAATAAAATTCGAAGGGGTATTTACTTTTTGCGCACCATAGATAGTTCTGAGTTGTGCATAGCTCAGAAAAACCTTTTTTCGAGCGCGGGTCAGAGCTACGTAGAAAAGTCTGCGCTCCTCCTCTGCTTCTGATTGACTGATATCTTCTTGCCCAATTCGCTGATGCGGAAATAAATCTTCCTCAAGTCCGACAATAAAAACATAATCAAATTCCAATCCTTTCGAAGCGTGAACTGTCATAAGTTTAACCGCATTATTGTCTTTTTCCAATTCATCTTGGTCAGTTGCAAGCGCAGCATTTTCAAGGAGTTTTTCTATTCCTTCTTCGGGTGGATATGAATCGTATTGTGTCGCTACGGAGACTAATTCCCTAAGGTTTTCAAGCTTTTCTTGCTCTTCCCCAGTTCCATTTTTATATACATTTTCCATGCCACTTTCACGGATAATATATTTAATTAAATGCGAAGGAGACTCTTTCATCGCTGTTGTTTTTATTCTTTCAAGTAAGTTTAAAAACTGGGCAACTTTATTTTTTAATCCTGGACCAAGGGTATTTTCTTGACCAGTTACAACTTTCAAAATAGTTGCCTTCCCTATTCCTCGCGGAGGGACATTTACTATTCTCACAAGATCATTGGTACTCTCTCGATTGAGTGATGCTTTGATAAAAGAAAGCACATCTTTGACTTCTTTTCTTTCAAAAAATTTTACTCCAAGAACCTGATACGGAATGTTTTTATTTAAAAAAGCTTCTTCAAGAGTTCGTGATTGGAAGTTTGCTCGATACAGCACCGCGATCTCTCGTGCGTCTGTTCCATTTTCAATCAGTTCACGTGCCTTATCTGCGACGACCCGTGCCTCTTCTTGTTCGACGTACGAAATTAATAATTCAATTTTCTCTCCTTCAGCATTTTTTGTGAAAAGATTTTTCTCGCGACGCATGCTATTTTTCTTTATGACATTGTTTGCTGCAGCAAGAATGGTTTGTGTTGAACGATAATTTTCTTCAAGAAATAAAACCTTGGCTTCAGGATATTTTTTCTCGAAATCCAAAAGATTTTTAATATCAGCACCTCTCCATGAATAAATTAACTGATCAGTATCACCTACAACACAAATATTTCTATGTTCTTCAGCAAGCAAAGAAGCGATTTCATATTGAACGCCGTTCGTATCCTGATACTCATCGATATGGATATAGTTCCAAACTTTGCTGTAATGTTTCTTGACTTCGGGAAATTTTCTTAAAAGCAATGCAGTCTTCAAAAGCAAATCATCGAAGTCGAGCGACTTTTCTTTTGCGAGAGTATTTTCATATTTCTCCCAAACTTGCGCCACTATTTTTTGAAAATATTCTTTTGAAGATTTTTCACGATATGATGCGAAAGTCACCCCGTCACCTTTTTCTCGAGAGATGGCATTCAAAATAGAACCAGGTTCATATTGTTTTGGATCAAGTCCTAATTGTTCTAATGCATCTTTGACTACTCGTTTCGAATCTCCACGGTCAAAAATAGTGAAATGCCTTGGAATACCTAAAAGACTTCCATTTTCCTTGATAATATGGACACCAAGGGCATGAAAAGTGCTCATAAATGGTCGCTCATCAAAAGAATTAGGTAGTGAAATAGGAATATTTAAGGTTTGGTCTTGTTCAATAAGGTGAAAAACACGCTCCCGCATCTCCTTAGCTGCCTTATTTGTAAAGGTAATAGCTAGGATTTTCGATGGTTGAACGCCATTTTTAATAAGATTGAGTATTCTGTGAGTGAGGGTTTTAGTTTTTCCAGCTCCAGCCCCAGCAATAATAAGAAGTGGTCCTTCCATGGTCTCCACTGCCTCTTTTTGTCGTTGATTAAGCTCTCCTGATGACATGAATAACACTATAGCACGTCAGGGGTTATTTAAGATAAAAATATATCAATATTATAACATAAATTATACTTAACACAAAGTTAATTATTGACATTTTATCATAATTTTGTCCTAAAATACTCATCCACATTGCTTGCTTGACTTTAAATACGCCCTCAGATACGCTTGATAAGTACCAGATAAATATAGGTATAAAAATGGCTCAACAGATCCTTTTACCGTCTTTACAGAGAAGATTGATATGTCTCCAAAGACATACGAGAGATATTGCCGAAAGACTATTTGTATTATGCAATTTTTACCTAAAACACATACAAAACGAACAACATTTTTCCTT
>JAYTHA010000071.1:0-1750 GCA_043732935.1 Candidatus Tayloriibacteriota bacterium | reverse complement strand
CTGATGTTGGTGCTGCGGGTACTGTCTCATTAGTAGTACCCCCCATAGGGGTTGTCGGATCTGCTGAACATAGTATCTCAGGAGCCCCCCTTTCGACTTGAGTGAACTCCTCTATCTCTACTGTTACATTTATTGCTGGTTCTCCAAGACGGTGAAGAGTTTTCGTGATGAAATCTTGCATTTTAGTCAACTTTTCTCTTAGTTGAGCGATTGAGGCCTGTGACTGGGGTCTCAGCGATGTCACAGTATTAACCCACAGATCCATAAATTCGAAAGCCTAGGCAATTAAATAGAGAAAAGTAAGAAATTTCGCTTAGACAACTACGATATTTATTAAATCCTCACCTGTTCAATTCTCATTAAATTTTCATCTTTATTGTTCCCCTTTGAAGTGACTTCTGTTTCCCCTGACGGTGTTTTTGTGAGTCCTTTAGCTGTGAAACCCTCTTGCTGTATGTATCCAGTACAATGAGTTGTATTGCCCTCCTCTATAGCAGGTATAGCAGTTGCAACTGATATATTTGAATCTTCATCCGTATCATATGCGGCATTTTTATCAAGCGGCATGTTCGGCATGTTCGTCAATACTGCTATCGCTTTATTCGTCTGCATTTTGCACATAAGTAGATGTTAGAACTTTATCAGGAAATACAACACACTTATATCTAATACATTATATCAAATAGAATATTCTAATACCTTTAATTTTGTGACTTCTTCCTCATCCTCAGAAAACTCTTCCTCATCCTCTTCCTCCTCCCCTACCTTCTCGACCCTGCTGCCACGTTTTTGTATACTTGAGCTACTACTGCTGCTGGGTTTTATTTTAGATTGTCTCCGTGTTTTTGATCTCCGTGTCTGAAATTTTGTATACAAAGATGTTGAAGAATAGCACGTATACGAGAAATAATTTTTAGTGATTAGATACCTTATAGTCTGTATCTTGGCCCTCATTTCCCATTGAGTAACTTAATCTTGCTCTTTTTTTATAACGTGTTAAAATTGGCTCCTCTTGCTCCTCCACTTCCTCTTTTTCCTCCTGTTCCGCGTCCTCCATACTTTCCTTTTCATTAATCTTCCTCCGCAATCTCTTGTCAACTATTGTCTTTTCTTTCCTCTGTAGGGTCATAATCATATAATTAATATTATCATTATCAATTTGAGGTATATTTAAATTTCAGTAACCTTGTGAAAATACACATACCTCATTTTCTTTTAAGGTTTCTGTTTGAGATTCAGGATCATTAGGAAGAAGTTTGCACAGGAATTTTCTGAAGGCCAATTTCCTTCTATTGAAATAGTTTCGACATTTTGTTGTCCATGCGTCACTCCTTTCGTTATTCAACACGTGATCTTTCAAATTTTCCTAGAAAGTTTGGTTTTCGCCCAGATTAAATAAATGATTGGGTTGGTTATTAGTCATATATTTATTATGACACGACATAAACTTGACCACTTACGACGTCATTCTTGTTTCCGATTAGGGCTTTTGAGAAGGAATACTTTTTCTTGCGAGACTGACTATAAATTTCCAACACGTTTTCATCATCTTTCACTTCAACGAGAAGATCAGATTGCGTTTCATCTGCCGTCAAATCGATTACGGTACAGATCGAATCTCTGTCTCCTTTCTTTTCCTTCCTAACAATTCCGTCGCTGTAGCGTTGAAAGATTAATAGTGTCAGACAAATATTTTAATCTCAAAGTTGCAAACAATTACTAAACAAACTTACAAGGTGAATAGAATGCT
>JAYTHA010000070.1:0-2238 GCA_043732935.1 Candidatus Tayloriibacteriota bacterium | reverse complement strand
AGCAAAATCTCCATCTGATAAATAATCTTGGGTTTTGATTTTTCAGATAGAAAAATCATCTTTTGTCAGAATTTGAGGAAGTTTTTTTGTGGGGTACATAGTTGCACTTATTTTTAGTTATATTGTACTTGTGATTATTTTTGCTCTTTATAGAGCCATTTTCTTGGTACTCTATAGTTGCACTTATTTTGCATTATTATTCGTAGATTTGCTTTAATGCTTTTATTTTCTCAAATAATTCATCAAAAGTAACAATAGTTATATCTTTCATGGTTTTTCTAAAAAGGTGAAATGAATCTTTTTGCTTTCATGCTAAAGTAGAAACTGTTCCTATCAGAAGAATTCAATGGGGATGAATATGATTTAATTTCTCCTCGCTAAAATCTTCTCAAAGTTGAGTGAGAAATTTATTAATTCCAGTTTCTATTTGATTTTGTAGTTGAACAATTCATCACGTAAGTTCAAATTCAGGAGAATATATCTCATTGGTATCTCAAGAATCTTTATCTCAACGATAAGTAGTTCAAATTTTGATTAACTGAGCTTTCGGTGTCTTTATCTCCACTAAAGCAAAACTTCAGTTCGATAAATTTTGAAACAAGAAATCTGTTGCAACTCATCAATGACCATTTCTTCATCTTGTATTTTTTCAGCCGACCAGTGTTTCTCATTGAAGAAAAAGTATTGGATAAGGAAAAAGTTGTTGAAATACCCAAGTATACTCTTCATTTTCAAATAAACTTTGCCAAAAACTTTCATCATCATTTTCTTTATTATTCTCCCAAACATCGAGAATTTTATCAATTTTACTTATTGAAAGTGCATTTTCAATGTTCTCAAAATTATTCTGTTCTAATTTTTTCAATTGCTCAATTACAATTTCTCTATTATCAATATCACCTATCTGAAGAAAAACTCATTCTGCATCTGATTTTAGATTAAAACCTCATCACTTTCAGAACTCAGTTTGTAGTGATTGAAGTAAAGCAGTTTGCCTTTCTGGTGGCAAATTCCTTACAATTTTGGTGATATTTTCTTCTGTTCAATGCTGAATAATAAAATTATCTTTTTCTTCCCTGGTTGATGTTGAATTATGAAGACTGGACTTCTGTTTAAGAAATGCTTCTACTTTCTGAAAATCACTACCCTCAATATTATATTGGAACTCATAAAAAGCCTCAATTCATACTAAAAATCATCACTCTACTTCTCTAAATATTAATTCAGAATCACCTGCGTTGATAAAGATTTTAATTTCAGGATTTCGGGAAACAAAATCAATTAGTCATTTTTTTCCTTTAAATGCATCTTTATTGTGTCATAATATTTTATAAAATTCACTATTTTTTCCATTTTCAAAATAAATAGGAAGTTTATCTCACTTGAAACATGATTGTGTATAATTCCAAATAGGGAACATAAAATATAGAACTTATGAATAAATTTCCCAGTTCCTTGCAATATGCCAATCATATGGAGGATTCCAGCTAATTATATCTTTTGGTTCAAAGTAATCTCAAGTATTCTTATATTCAATAATTTGTTCTGGAAGCATTGGTGATGGATGTTTTGTCTCAAAGTGATATAACATATATCGATCAATTCAGTCTTTAAATCTTGCATGAGGTCAAAAATCAAGAGGAGCACACCTTCTTGTGATAATTCATTTTTCTTTTGAATTTAGTGTGAGCTCTAATATTTCCTTATCTTGAATAGCTTGCAAGAAAATGGAGTGAAAATTTGTCATAATAAAATTATTTAACATATAAACTTTCCTGCACTTTATAATATGCCTCTCTGAGAGCGGTATTACTCCCAAAGACACTCGCGAGATCACGAGGAGTACGTCCGAAGAGCTCGATCTTCTTCGAGAGTCAGTCCTTTCGGAATTCGAGGATACCATTGCGGACGTAGAGCGTGAGGAGGAACTCGAGGAATGAGCGAGCATCGAGACTCTCGTACTCATCAAGGAGTGTGGAGGCGATATCTCGTCTCTCGGTACGATATCGGATATCTGTCCCATAGGAGAGATGGCCGAGGACATCGAAGATATCGGAGTTCTCCGCATCGAACATACGAGTGAGATCCTCGAGCTGATCAGCACCGATACCGATGCTCGCGAGATGAGCGAGGAGATCTTCTCGAGTCTCTGGATCAGACCAAATCTTTCGAAGCTGTGCTTCATCTCGATAGAACATCGGGAGTCTCTCCACGAGCTTCATGAGGAAGTCTTTCGAG
>JAYTHA010000069.1:0-3018 GCA_043732935.1 Candidatus Tayloriibacteriota bacterium | reverse complement strand
GTGGTCATAGCTCCCGGGATAGATAGCTGTCTTTTTGTTTTTACACTGAAAGGATGGAAGGAATTCGCGGAGAGACTATCACGTCCAGATTCTTCTTCGGTGCTTCAGGCAGACAATCGTAATTTCAACCGTATCATTTTCGGTCGAGCGACCGAGGTTGAGGTAGATTCGATTGGACGCGTTCTTATACCAGTTCACTTGTGTGAGCATGCAGGAATCAAAACGAAAGTGGCGATTATCGGTGTTCTCAATAGAGTTGAAATATGGGATGAGAAATTGTGGTCGTCATATCGTACTACTGTTGAAAAGAAAACTGATGCTCTTGCTGAAAAGCTCGGCTCAGTCGGAATTCTATAGTTTTAGTCCATATGATACACACAACTGTTCTTTTACATGAATCAATTGACGGTCTCGACGTTCATCACGGTGAAATTTACCTTGATGGCACGCTTGGCAGTGGAGGTCACGCTGAGTATGCCTTAGAAAAGACACGAGGTGTTCTCAAGGTGATTGGATTAGACAAAGATGCCGAAGCCCTTGAAAGATCAAAGAAGCGTTTGAAAAATTATTCTACTGTCACATTGAAAGAAGCAAGTTACGCTGACTTAGATACTGTTCTGAATGATTTGAAGATACACAAGGTTGATCGCATTATGATTGACCTTGGCCTGTCATCTGATCAATTCGAAACATCTAAAAGAGGATTCACCTTTAAGAATGACGAGCCGCTTCTTATGACTTTCAAGAAAGATCTCAAAGAGGACGATCTTACTGCATATCAGATAGTGAATACTTGGGAAGAGCAGAATATCGCTGACATTATCTACGGATACGGTGAAGAGAAGTATTCACGAAGGATTGCACGAGCCATCGTTGCTTATAGAGAAAAGAAGTCAATTGATACTACAAAAGAATTAGTAGAAATCATTTCAGGCGCTGTGCCAGGCTTCTACCGAAAAGGTCGAATCCATCCAGCAACCAGAACTTTCCAAGCCCTTCGAATTACTGTTAATGATGAATTGAATACTTTGAAAAAGGGATTAGCAAAAGGATTTGAAAGATTAGAGAGGAATGGACGAATGGCAGTCATTTCATTTCATAGCCTTGAAGATAGAATTGTTAAAAATTTTAATAAGGAAAAAGCCGAAGTAGGAGAAGCCAAAATCATAACCAAAAGGCCGATAACGCCGACAGAGAAAGAAATATCAGAAAATCCACGGTCACGAAGCGCAAAATTACGAATCATAGAAAAAATATAGAAGAATATGACACAAGTACTTACACACAATTTAAATACAATGATGAGATATCGAGAAAGGATTTTTACTGTTCTCGCAATCGCTATCGTCCTCTTCGCATCAAGCTATGTCTACTTTATCCATTCAACGATAGTTAATGTCGTTGAAAGAGAGAAAATCCTCAAGGATATTCGCGAAAAATCAACCACTGTCAGCACTCTTGAATCAAAATATTTCACAGAAAAAAATAAAGTGAATATAGAATTGGCACATGCAAAAGGATTCCAGGATTCAGAAGTATCTTCATATATTTCAAAGAAATCTCTAACTGCATTCGTCGTTCATAATGAACTCTAATTCCACTATTCGAATTCGTATCGTTCTCGGCTGTCTCTGTTTTTTAGCTCTGATTATTTTAGGTAAATTATATTTCGTTCAAATCGTGCAGGGAAGTTCATATCGTGATAAAGCAGAGAGGCAATACAATAAGCCTGTCTCAGCCTCATTCGATCGAGGTTCTATTTTTTTTGCATCAAAGGATGATACCAAAATTGCTGCAGCTACAATGAAGGAGGGCTATACTCTGGCTATTAATCCGAAGCTTATTAAAGATGCTACTAGTGTTTATGAAGCTTTACTACCCTATATAAAGATTGATAAAGTTTCATTCCTTGACAAAGCGTCAAAAGTTGATGATCCGTATGAAGAAATTGCAAAAAAATTAGATAAAAGTATCGGCGAGTCGATTCAAGACTTGAAACTTCCTGGAGTTGTGGTGAGTAAGGAAAGCTGGCGAGTGTATCCAGGTGATTCTCTGGCAGCACACAGCATCGGTTTGATTGGTTCTGATTCGAATAATGTTATTGCTGGACGATACGGCCTTGAAAGATTTTATGAAGACACGCTTTCGAGAAGTAAACAGAAAGTAAGCACGAATATTTTTGCTGAAGTTTTTTCTGATATCAAACACAGCGTTTTCAGTTCTGAAAGTAAAGAGGGTGACATCGTAACTTCTATAGAACCGACGGTTGAAAATTTTCTTGAAAAGTCTCTTTCAGAGACACAGAGTAAATGGCAATCGGATTCGATCGGAGGAGTGATTATGAATCCCAATACTGGTGAGATATTCGCTCTTTCAGCACGTCCGACATTTAATCCGAACAATTTGAAAGAAGTGAAAGATCCAAAAGTCTTTTCGAATCCGCTTGTTGAGGATGTTCAAGAAATGGGATCTATTATCAAGCCTCTGACTATGGCTGCTGGACTTGATTCAGGGGCAATTACAGAAAAGTCTACGTATGATGATAAGGGCTTCTTGGAATTGAATACAAAAAAGATTTCTAACTATGACGGCAAGGCTCGTGGAGTCATACCGATGCAAGAAATTCTCAGTCAATCTTTGAATGTCGGAGCAGCTACTATTGCCCTAAGAACTGGTCATGATCAATTCTCAAAATATTTCAAGAGTTTTGGACTCGGCGAAATAACAGGTATAGATCAGCCGAATGAGCAGGGAGGTATTGTGAAAAACTTGGATAGCACGAGAGATATTGAAATTGTCACAGCTTCATATGGCCAGGGAATTGCTATGACGCCTTTGGAGACAATACGAGCCTTGGCGACATTAGCAAATGGAGGAAAGCTTATAACCCCGCATCTCGTGAAGAATATTGAATATACTGATGGTACTTCAGAGGCCATTACTAAGCCTATAACTCAAGTTTTAAAGAAAGAAACAACAGATGAGGTTACTGATATGCTTGTAAAAGTTGTTGATACA
>JAYTHA010000068.1:0-3610 GCA_043732935.1 Candidatus Tayloriibacteriota bacterium | reverse complement strand
CACCGACTGTTTGAGTTGAGATAAGTGAAATCGGAACTGGTAGAGCACCATAATTGAGATTCCTTACGAGAAGTTTAGCCTCATCAAGATTAAAGGCACCTGAGATAACCGCTTTTCCATCTTTGATTTCTTCACGGACAGTCGGAAGTGAAATAGGTGAACCGTCAAGGAAAATACCTACGATATTTCCTACATTTTCCTTTGTTACTTTAGCAAAAAGAGCCTTGCCTTCAGAATTAAAATTCAAAGATACAGATGGCTCACCTGTTGTTTGATTGAATTCAAGAACTGCCTTTTCCAACATACGTCCTGTAATACCTGTTGATTTGAAGAGTTTTGAAATTTCTGCTGTTTTTTGTTCATCAGTTAAATCCTTTTTTGCATTAACAGCATCTGAATCAGCCTTACTGAGAGTTTGAAATTCAAGGACGGGAGTCTGACCAATCATCTTTATGGCCTGATCAATATCAGTGACGCCTGGAAGCTCCACTATAAGCTTCTGCTGTGCTTCTTTTGAACCAAGAACTCCACCTTGTTCTACTTGAACAATAGGTTCACCGACACCAAAGGCATTAACACGCTTTTCAATAACATCGCGAAGTGCCTGCATAGAAACATTAACCTCGCTTGATGAGATTTTAGATATATCAGCTTTATATACAAGATGAGTACCACCATTAAGATCCAGTCCGAGTTTGAAAGTCCCTTGAGTATATGTTAACCAACCAATAATGACAGCGACGATAAGCAGAAATACTGCGATAATTCTTGTTTTAAGCATAGTATGTCTATTATAGGGATTTAATGGTTTTTTGCAATTGGATTAACGGCCAACAAAAGTAATCAGCACTTTCACTGTTCTCAACGCAATTTTTAAATCGAGGGCAAAAGAACGGTGCTTTATATAATACAAATCATATGAAAGCTTATTACGCGTCTCTTCAATATCAAGTCCATGATGAGGATGTTGTTCATGATATATCTGAGCCCACCCAGATAAGCCTGGCTTAACAACATGGCGAATATTATAGTACGGTATTTGATCTGCATAGTGAATAACTGGATCTGGAAATTCTGGCCTAGGACCAATGAGAGAGATATCACCTTTTAAAACATTCCAAAGTTGAGGAAGTTCATCTATCCGAGTCTTTCTTAAAAAAGAACCTACTTGAGTTACTTTATTTTCTACACTTCCCCACTTGCCATGATCATTGGCAATAGTCATAGTTCGAAATTTCATTATCTTAACTATTTTATTGTTTTGGCCAACCCTATTTTGATAACTAAAGATCGGTCCCTCATCTTCTATCTTGAGTGCGACGATAACGAAAGGATACAATAACAAAGACAGGACTCCGAGAATACTTGCTACAATAATATCGAGCATGCGCTTCAAACTATCATAAACAATTTTTGGACCCACTGAAGACATGTTTTCGATAAACCACGTCTTACCGACAAGTGAAAGTGGAATTCTATTAAAAATATCCTCATACATCTTACTGACATCAAAAAATAAAACTCCAGCGATTGCATACTGATATAAATTCGGAATTACCTCGATCAAATGCTGATGTCGAGTATCAATTACAACAATAGAAACCCCTTTTATTTGAATATAACTTGAAATCTCTTGAAGTGTTTGTTGAGGATTTTGATATGGTTTAATCACACCAGTAAAATTCAAATGATAGCGTGAATTATTATTTACTTCTTGAAATAATTCTTCAGATTCTTCTGTATCTCCTATCAACAGGGCTTTTTGAGTTTTTCGCGGGCCCATTTTCGGCGCAAGAAACATTCTCCAGGCCGACATCAAGAGTAGAGAAAGTATAAGATAAATAAAAAGAATAGTTTTCGGCGCAATCAAAAAGAATGGCAGAAAATAAAAGAATGCTATTCCAATGCCCGCATTTACAAGCTGAACATTGAGCAAGGTGATGGGTAAGCGGTTTTTAAAAATCAAAGTGTGCTGTTCATAGAGGCCAGCAATAAAATTAACCAATAAAAAGACAATGAAAAGTATAGAAAATGGAATTGCGTAAGTATTGAAAGTAGAAGCAAAAGGAAAAGAGCCATATCGTATGAAAAGTGTCAAAATAAGCGATATGATAAGCACCAGAATATCGCCCAAAAACAGTATAAACGGCTCTTTACGATGAATTGTATTCATAGGCGATATCATACACAAAAATCAAGAAAAATGGTACTCTAATCGCATGAAGGTGCTTATATTGATTACAAAATCTAATTTGGGCGGGGCTCAGCGCTATGTCTATGATTTGGCCACCAATTTGCCAAAAAATAGCTGTGATGTTGAGGTTATGGCGGGTGGAAATGGTCCCCTCATAGATAAGCTTATAAAAGCTGGCATAAAAGCCAACGGTGCTTTACCCATAAACAGAGACGTTAACATTCTTGAGGATATTAAGGTATTTTTCAAATTGATTTCTCTTCTTAAAGAAAAGAGACCTGATGTGCTTCATGTAAATAGCTCGAAGATTGGAGGACTTGGTGCACTTGCAGGAAGAATTACCAGAGTGCCAAAAATCATTTTTACAGCACACGGATGGGCATTCAATGAAGATAGATCCTTTTTACAAAAACTTGTTATTAAACTATTACATTGGATTACAATAGTTCTTTCTCATACCACAATTTCCGTATCAGAATCATTACACTATCAAATGATGAATTGGCCTCTTACTTCAAAAAAGATCACTGTTATTTACAATGGAATAAAGCCTGAACCCGGATTTTCAAAGACAAATGCACGATTAGAATTGGCAAGGATGAATTCACAGTTTGATAAAGTATTGAAAGCTCATAAAAACATAACAATTATCGGTAGCGTCGGAGAATTGCATCATATAAAAGGTTATGATTATGCCTTACGTGGCATGCGTGAAATACTTGAAAATCACCCAGATAAAAAAATACTGTACGTAATATTCGGTACTGGGGAAGAAAAAGAACATATTGAAAAAACTATAAAGGAATTAAAAATAGATGCTTCTGTGATCTTATTTGGTTATGTACAACAGGCATCCCAGTATTTGAAAGCATTTGATATTTTCCTACTTCCCTCTATTTCTGAGGCATTTCCTTATATTGGATTGGAAGTTGGATTAGCCAGTCTCCCTATCGTTGCAACAGCAGTCGGAGGTATTCCCGAAATAATTGATGATATGAAATCTGGAATCCTTATTCAACCAAGAAAATCAAAGGAAATCCGCCACGCGCTTGAATTTTACATGACACATAAAAAAATGCAGAAAGAATATGGTACTGCAATTCACGAGAAAATTATTAAAAATTTCTCGATAGAACAAATGATTTCTGAAACAATTAAAGTCTACACATCAGAAAAAACTTCTTAGTTCCCGATAAATTCATTTTGTGTAGCATCTTTATGAGCTACTCGCCTGTATCTTCGCATTCCCATTAAAATACCGAGTCCCGTAAACTCTGTGAGTAAATGCGTTCCTCCATAACTTAGGAATGGCAAAGTTGTTCCTGTTACTGGAAGCAATTGAATATTCATACCAACATTTATTATAAAATGAACAATAATGAGAATAGCGACACCAGAACCAAAAAGTATTTCGAA
>JAYTHA010000067.1:0-20153 GCA_043732935.1 Candidatus Tayloriibacteriota bacterium | reverse complement strand
ACTTCTCGCATACTGTAAAACAGTGACTTTAGTAAATAGGAGTGACAAATTCCGCGCAGACCCAATCACCATAGATACCGTCTCAAAAAATCCTCATTTCAAAATAATTACCAATGCTGTTCCTAAAGAGGTTAAGGGTGATACATTCGTTACAGGTTTTGTATATACAAAGGATGGCGTAGATGTAGAACTTCCCGTTACTGGAATTTTCGTAGAAATTGGTTCCCTTCCAACTACCTATTTTGTGAAGGATTTAGTTCAATTAGATCAGTACAATCATATCGTTACAGACCCACGCAATCAGCAGACTTCGGTAAAAGGTGTTTGGGCAGCAGGAGACGCTACAGATGGTCTTTATCATCAAAATAACATCGCTGCAGGTGATGCTGTAAAGGCACTGGAGGATATATATCTATTTTTGAAGGCAAGGTAATTCCCACAACCCTTTCTTCTCTCTCTTCGCTTCTCTTTCTAATTTCCTAAAATCCTTTTGCATTTTATACGCCTTACCATAGGTATATTCACGCGCATAACCATTTGCAAGTAAAAATTGATTCATAAATAATCCATCATCCCTATAAACATAGGCGAGTAATCTTCCATATTTGTCAGTGATTGACTGTGTACTGTCAGTCACAAGGGTTACGAAATGTCCATCCAACATTTCTTTGGTCGCATCTGAGGCTTCTTTACCAAAACATTGCACAGGTTTTCTTGGGTCAATTGTTTCGGGGGTATCGATACCAAGCATGCGTATAGTTACAGTTTGCCCATCAATCCTAATTTCGAAAGTATCTCCATCTGAAACGTGTATTACTTCGTATGATTTTTTAGAATCAATTTTAGGAATTTTATTGGCATAGAAAGATTGGGTGTCACCAGAAAAATATGCAGCAGATGAGCATGCGATAATGATAATCGTTATAAGAATAATTTTTGTTTTATACTTCTTCAAAAAAGACATCAAAAAAGTATAGCAAAAAGACATTAAGAAATTATCAAGATGAAATCAAGAAATGTTCAAGAATTAAATTTGGATGAGAATTACACTAATTATTCCAAGAAGCAAACCGAGTTTATTTATCATAGATAGATCTTCTTTAAAAAGAAAAATACCAACGAGTACGACCACAATAAGGTTTACAACCGTAAAAATCGTAATCGCCTTAGATAAGTATTCGTATTTAAGTGAAAATGCCCAAATTAATGTTCCAATAGAGTAAAGAATAACACCTCCTACAAGGAAAAGGTTTTTAGTATTTAATGTCCAATATTTAAAAAGAATATCCGCTATTACTTCGAAAATAACTGCAAATATGATCAGTGCAAAAAACCATTTATTCATAAGAATAAGTATATCAGGTAAACGTTTCCAATGTGACCAACGACAGGACATACCTCGAACTTGGGATCGAATTCTTGATATTCTAACACGGTTAAATGAATCCGGGCAGTTGCCTGACTTGTCGATCGTCGCTGGTTTTCAAAGACATGATAGCAGAGAGGTGATTGAGGTAAAGGAGTGAAAAGTTGCCGTTTTGAGTAACTATCGCAAACTGATTAAATGAGTTTCTCCTTACAACACTTCCTGAGCTTCGAGCGTATCTTTGATAAACTTAATGTTCTCGTTTTTACTCATTTTCGGCACAAAAACATAAACAAAAATTGGTATCAAGAAGTAAAACGCTATTTGATAAGGATTTGTATTACCTTTTATCACAGCTAGAACGATCATTAGCATCAAAGCTATAATTGCGATAAGTATGAGATTTTTGTTAGCCTTTGAACTGACAATAGTACCGCGGATATCAGTTCCACTTTCTTTACTCTGGAGTTCTCCTTCAAATCTCTTTCCTATGGCTCGGATTCCCTTCATTGCCACACTTCCATGCATTTCAAAATAAAATGTGTCTCCATTGACTTTACCTACGGCATTTCCTGTACCAACAGAATTATCGGGATTGGTCTTGTCAGATAGCCTTTTAATACATTCTTCCTTATTTAGACTTGTGTGAAAGTGGTATTTCATTTGTTGTAATAGTAACAGAGAAAATGAATGGCGGAAAGAGCCATTGGTTGCTGTGGGGCGCAAGAAGACTTGGCCGAAGAAAAGCAAGACCACTAAATTGAAAGTTCGATTCCCCGTAGGGCTCGCCCCCTAGACAAAACGCTTTCTGGAAATCGACAAAAGAAAAATCGCTCTCTTGAGCGGTTTTCTAGGATGCGAAATTTGTCGTTTGTGACAAGTTATGGTGACCCTACAGAGAGTCGAACTCTGGTTAACGGATTGAAAACCCGTTGTCCTAACCGTTAGACGATAGGGCCATATAACAACGACTAAATACTAGCATATTTTCTAAAAATGGCAAAAAATGCTACAATTTGATCATTAAAAACTAAACTAAAAACATGAAAGGTTTTATAGAATTTATTAGAACTCAAGGTGTTGTCGGTCTCGCAGTTGGCTTCGTTTTAGGTAAGGCAATATCAGATGTAGTTGCATCAATAGTGACTGACTTGGTAAATCCTATTATTGGCATCCTTCTTGGTAAATTTGGTAATCTAACCGCTCTATCTTTCCATGTCCTTTCTGCAAATATCACCTACGGTAAATTCATAAGTATACTTATCAACTTTACCATCATTGTCTGCGTCGTATACTTCGGAGTTACTAAGCTTAAATTGGACAAGCTCGATAAGCCGAAACAATAATTACATGATCGCGTACATTCTCAGTATTATATTCGGCGCAGTTATAGGTATTGCATCTGCAGTTCCTGTCGGTCCTGTTGGACTTGTTTGCATTCAGCGTACAATACTCAAGAATCGTCGAGCTGGGCTCATTACAGGTTTTGGAGCAGCGCTTGCTGATGGAGTATTTGCAGTAATTGGTGCTTTTGGTATTACAATTATCATAGAATTCATAAAGAGCAATCACATGTTCTTCAGAATAGCTGGGGCATTGATACTTGTAGGACTAGGAATTGCTTCGTACCGCTCAAAAGCAAAGCCGCATGAAGCAAGAGAAGATACAGCGATCACACGGATAGAGCATTTCCTTTCGGGTTTTATTTTAACAATTACCAATCCCCTTACTGCTATTTTCTTCTTATTATCTTTCGCAGCTTTCGGAACAAGAATACGTATTGACAGTTACGTTATAGCGAGTACTCTAGTACTTGGAGTTATAATCGGAGCTTGTGCGTGGTGGTTCTTCCTCACTTATATTGCAGATATATTTGGACATAAGTTACATGAGCAGGCTCTCAGTAAAGTTAGCAAATGGTTTGGTATCGTAATATTAGTATTTGGAATATTCATTTTAGTGAATGCCTTGCTGAAATTGATATATTAAAAAATATGCGCGGTTAGCTCAGTTGGTAGAGCATCCCCTTGACGTGGGGAGGGTCAGAGGTTCGAATCCTCTATCGCGCACAATTATAATGTCTTAACAAAAAATCACCGGATTTAATCGGTGATTTTTTGCTTTCAGACTGCCCTATTAATTGCCCAACTAATTAGTTGTCCTGAAAGTAGAGGGCCATGTAACACTTATATTACCTGATTCATCGGTAGTGTAGACCATATAGTAATACACGGTGTTGGCTTGCAAATTTGGAATAACAACACTTTGTGATGTATGTGATCCTATGTCAGTTAAAGCGGTAGAACCACTTATATCAACTGTCGTAGGATGTTCATTTGTTACAAGAGGAACATTGCTGTAGTATACGAGACCGTGAGCAGATTCATTGGTAGTCCAATTTACTGTAGCGGCATTTCTATTTGTATTGACAACGACATTAGAAATTACAGCAGCTGCGACATCACCACTTGGTGATCCAGCCATTTGTGCATTGATAATAGGAAGAGTCATAGGTCCAACACGACCAACAGCAGGAATTCCATTGCGTGATTGGAAATTAGATACAGCTGATTTTGTTAAAAAACCGAAATAACCTGTTACGAGTCCTTGAGGATACATAGACGGGTCGCGAGCAAGAAATGTTTGAAGTGAAGATACATCAGACCCTCTTGATCCAACTTGAAGTTGACGATAAAGTGTATCAGCTCTTGCAGAAGCGGGTGTGCCCATAATGAGCATGGCCATTGCGACCATACCTACTCCTAAAAGAAGACGTGATACAACCTTTTGAAAACGTATAGTATAAGTCATATAATTTTATTATGTATATTAATTAACCTAATATTTACTGGTATTGATAGAAACACTCGACCTCATATTCACTATCGCCACTATAGATGCCGTTCCGTAAAGAAAAATATTACAGAAACCTTTGTATATCAGCTAAAGTCTTTTTTTAAGTTCATTAATTTCTTTTTTTAAATCCTTGATTTGAATTTCCATTTTCTCTGCTCGTTCATCCATTTTGACTTGAAATTCGGTCGTATGGCGTGTAAGAGCATCAGCAACTCCCATTATTTCTGTAATATCTTCCATAGCGAGAAGTATAATATGTGGAGAATGCTCCGAAACTACATCTTCTTTAAAATGAATTTGCCGAGCATTTAAAATCATTATCTTACGGCCAATAGATGGAAAATCATGCGCAACCTCAAATCCCTTAAAAAAAGTATTTTTAGGTAAAATATCTTCAAGAAGTTTTCGCAAGGCAGGAATATTCCATTGGCCATTTCCAAGTTCATATACAATCTTATTCTCAGTATCTATTGGTTCAACTTGAAAGGTTTCGTAAAAAGGTTCATTAGCAGCCAATACAGAAAAATCTTTATTGAGAATCAGAACTGGTTCTCGAACAACATCAACTACAGTTTTAATATATGTCCAACTTTCCCTCCATAAACGATCGAAAAAAATAGTATTAGTTGTTTTCATAGTACTAGAGCCGTTGAGAAACTTAATATATTGCACGCCATGTATTATTATTTAATCTAAATTTAACTTAATGTGTCTTGTGTGCTATACTTACTGTAATATCAATGTAATAAGAAAACAGCAAATAATACTTAATTATAAACATGTTTATAATTAAACTGTAATATCATTGTAATAAAATATCACCTCATACGGCTCTATTATACTTAACTTATTCTTAATCTTTATATGACACAAAAACAAGAAACACAACAACAGCAACTACTGACGATAGCACACAATGACTATCAGAAAGGGCTTAATGCGCGTGCTTTTTTCAAAATACATGATCATGCACAAGGTGAAGACTTAGTACAAGAAACTTTCTTGAAGACATGGAAATATCTCGTTAAAGGAGGGAAAATTAATATGATGAAAGCATTTCTCTATCATATCCTCAATGGACTCATCATAGATCAGTATAGAAAACACAAGACAACCTCGCTTGATGAGCTTGTAGAGAAAGGTTTTGAAGCAAGTGTCAGTGATTCTGGGCATCTCTTTAACTTTTTAGATGGAAAAAGAGCAGTTTTCTTAATACAACAACTACCCTTAAAATATCGGAAGATAATGCGTATGCGATATGCTCAAGATTTATCACTCGAAGAAATGTCACTTATTACAGGACAATCGAAAAACACTATGGCAGTGCAAGTACACAGAGGACTTAGAAAACTCAAATCACTTTATAATTTGACATAAATAATGCTATGATTTGAATCATATCTTTATATATATGATTACACTAGGAATTGAGACCAGCTGTGATGAAACGGCATTGTGCTTATTAGAAACACGAGATACTGAATATCGCATTCTTTCTAATATTGTACATTCCCAAATCGATCTCCATAGAGAATACGGGGGTGTCTTCCCTATGCTCGCTCAACGTGAACATATTAAGAATCTACCGCTACTTTATGAAAAAATACTAAAAGAATCAGGTGTATCAGAAAATCAAATTGAAAGAATAGCAGTCACGCAAGGGCCAGGACTTGAACCAGCATTGTGGACAGGAATACTATTTGCAAAAGAACTCAGTGAGAAATTATCTATACCTTTAATTCCAATAAATCATATGGAGGGGCATATAGTCGCTTCATTACTTTCTCATTCAAATTCTCATAATGAATTCCAATTCCTCAAAAAAGTTGAATTCCCTGCCCTCGCTGTTTTAATCAGCGGAGGTCATACAGAAATAGTAAAGGTTGAAGCTCTTGGATCATACAAAGTTCTTGGAGCTACTGTTGATGATGCTATTGGCGAAGCTTTTGATAAAGTTGCACGTATGCTAAATCTTCCCTATCCAGGCGGGCCAGAAATTTCAAAACTCGCCGAACAAGCTCGAGAAAATAGTCTAAAAAATGAGATTACTTTGCCTCGTCCAATGATTCATTCTAAGGATTTAAATTTTTCTTTTTCAGGACTAAAAACAGCAGTTCTTTATAGACTTAAGAAAATGAGCGAACCTACACCTGAACAAATACAAGACATTGCTCGAGAATTTGAAAATTCTGTAACAGAAGTCCTTATTTCAAAAACAACAATGGCACTCGAAGAAAATGAGGCAAAAAGCCTTATAATCGGTGGCGGTGTTATTGCTAATACGCATATCAGAAATGCATTTGAGCAATTGGCTCAGAAACATAGAATATCTCTCTATATGCCGATTTCAGGGCTTACAGGTGACAATGCGCTTATGATTGCCCTTGTTGGCTCCTTAAATACAACAAAACCCTCAGAAGAGGGCTTTATTGCTAAAGGTAATTTATCGCTTTAAATTAGTATCCGAATAACCACTTTATAAAGTTCCAAATTTTAGCTCCTACTGAAGTACCTCCAGCTGCTGCGACTTGAGAACTATTATTATCATTTGATCCAACTTCTGGAATAGTGCTTGTTGAATTTATAATTGATCCATTTGTATCAACTGTAATAGTTCCATTTGCAAGACCATTCTTATATGCATTGATTTCTGCAGTCTGTTCTGCTGTTAAAGCGAAAGGTGCCTTACAATAGATTTCATTGATTTTCTTCTTAGTTGTATACCATACTTGACCAGTTGGAGTAGTTACACCCCATGGACCCATGACATCACCGAGATATTTTTCTTGGAAAGCTTTTACAGCTTCGAAAGTCTTAGTGTCAAAAATTCCATTTGAATCAACATCGATCTTTTCAATATTCTTTAGGAAAGTCTGAAGCTTAGTAACTTCTGATGGGTTGTTTTGACCACCAAGCTTTAGGTAACCAAGTAGATAAACACATGATGATGTTGGTGTTGAAATAGAACCTGTTAGATTAGCTGAGGTAAGAGCAATACCTAATCCAGAACCTACGAGTCCAGTTGGGCCACCTGAACCACCCAGAGTACCTCCAGAAGGACCACCAGTTGATGGAGGAGTTGTAGAAGTGACTACAGCAGGCTGATTTACATCATCAAAACCATTTGTGTTTGATGTGGTATTTGAAGTGCTTGTATTCGCAGTAGATGTTGTTACGACATCATCACCTCCATTTGTATTTGAAGTAGTGTTTGATGTAGCCGTTGTCGTATTTGCTGGTGCAACTACGTCATCACCACCATTTGTTATCTCTGCACGAACAAGAACTGGAGCCATTACCATGAATGACGTCAGTATTGTTGAAATTGCTATTGTTTGTATGTATTTATTCATATTATTAATCTTACCTGTAATACGAAATACCCTATCATAAGTGACGTGGTATGTCAATACTACTTTGACTTTTATATAGAAAAATAGCCCCGACTTTCGAAGGGGCTATTGGGACTGTTTGAACGAACTTAGCGTGGCACTGCACGCAGGAAACGTTCGTGAATCCAATCGTTCGGAAACGTTTTTGTGGTTCCGGAAGTGAAAAACTCTCCGGGAAGGAACACTTGCCACGTTCCCGAAGTCAGGTTTGTCCTGCTCTCCAAGGAATAGGGAGTGTTTTCAACACCACCGGTGAGACTGATCTGGATCTGGTTTTGATCCGGAGATTTTGTCGCACTGGCAACTGGCGCCAATGATTGGACATAACTCATAGCGACAAGAACACCATTTTTCCTCAATTCAGCCTTGAACCATTGGGGTGAGGTGAACTGCGCACGAACCGATTCCATCGCCGCCGGACCATCGGCGTAAATGACGAACGATGATCCGTAACGAGCGAAGTTGGTGTAATTTGTTCCTGACGGCAGTTGCCCGGCATCAAAAACAGAATCATCGCCAACCTGAACGAGCTTGCCTTGAGCTGTGCTGTAGGAGGACTCGTTGGTTCCGTTTGGTCCTGGATTGTGTCCAATGAATTGGGGATTGAAGGCAATTTCACCTCCCCCGCTGTTGGTGTGAATACCGAAGGTAATCGGCGCAAGGTTTGTGATTGAAGATGAGATCGTGACAGTGTAAGCACTAACAGGGTAACTCCCCGTCACGTGTATTACCATCCGATGTCCATATTCACCAGCGTTCTGCTGATTAAGAACGGTGCTTGATCCCTTCCAACTGTGAAAAGTCGGCGTAGAGACCATATCGAACCACTGCCAGCAAAGGGGCGCCATCGTTTGATTCGGCACCCAATACCAAGCTGCGGGATCCATATTCCGATCGCTCGGCACGTCGATGCTGAACAATCCAGCCATCGTGTTGACACGCGACTGGTTGAGATTTGGCGAATTCGTCGCCGGAAGGCTCGCGATGATGATCGCGTCCTGACCGAGGAGCGGGATGTGTTGCGAGAGATCGCGGAAGGCGGTTTGAGAACCAATCTGCGATGCTCCCTTTTGACCAACCACGTCATCGTCGTTTGAAAGAACGAAGACAGGGTCCACAGCCATGGCATTGAAAGCCAGGGACAACACCAATACTAACCAATAGTTTGTTTTCATTTTCAGTAATTTCTCCGTAGGTTTGTTTGAGGTTACAGGGTGCTCTCCAACGACTTGCAAGTCGTTTTTATAGTTTGAAAAGAGCCACCTTATGATTTTTACCCTATCATAAAAGATTTATAATGTCAATTGTAGATAAAGCTTCTAGAGTGAAGCCGAGTCATGTTGTATACTATTACATATGAACCTCACAACTATCGGCTATGCTCTTCTTTCAGGTATTTTACCTGCCCTCTTTTGGCTTTGGTTTTGGCGAAAAGAAGACAATCTTCATCCGGAACCGAGATCGATTATAACTGCATCATTCATTGCAGGAGGTATCGTCGTATTGATAGCCATAATCTGCCAAAAGATTATAGCCGATAGCGCAATAGATACTACAACTCGTTATATCGCATGGGCAGCTGTTGAAGAAATTATAAAATTCATTGCTGTGTCAATAATTGCTCTCCATTCAAAAAATATGGATGAGCCTATTGATGCGATGATTTATTGCATCACAGTAGCACTTGGCTTCGCAGCAGTTGAAAATACACTTTTTATACTTTCACCACTTCACGATGGAGATGTTACGAGAAGTATCATCACAGGAAATATGAGATTTATGGGGGCGACATTAGTGCACATAGTATCCTCAGCAACAATTGGCTTTATGGTTGGTCTTTCTTATTACCGAAACAATATAATCAAAGCCTTTGCTTTGATTATTGGAGTTATCCTCGCAATTACATTGCATAGCGCATTTAATTTGTCTATAATTAACGTATCAGCTACGAATATACTTAGGGTTTTTGCTTGGGTGTGGGCTGCGATAGTAATCTTACTCATTCTCTTTGAGGAGGTTAAAGTGGTCAAGCCGAAAACACCGTAATTTTATTAATTGAGTAAAGTAATATTGAAATATCATGGCAAAAGAAAAAAAATCATTTTTTGAAAGACTCACAGGAACAGTAAAGATGGATGATGCTAAAGAACTGGCTCGTGAGGAAAAAGAATTGTCAAAAAATGGCTCTGGATGGGCTGATGAGGATGATAAAGATGGCGAACTTACTGTCGATGTCTACCAAACAGCAGATATGATTGTTATAAAAGCTATGATTGCTGGTGTTAGACCAGAAGATTTGGATATTTCTATTACTCGAGATATGGTGACTGTCAAAGGAAAACGTGAGGAAGAAAGAATCGCAAAAGAAGATGACTATTTTATGCGTGAATTATATTGGGGATCATTTTCAAGAAGCATCACTCTTCCTGAAGAAATAGATGTTGATGAATCAGAGGCAATTGAGAAACATGGACTGCTCATTCTTAAGCTTCCAAAATTAGATAAGAAGCGTCAGTCGAAGTTGAAGGTTAAGACTATATAGTGTGCCAAGGACCAGATTTGAACTGGTGACCCTTCCCTCTTCAGGGGAATGCTCTACCAACTGAGCTACCTTGGCATATTGGTAAGTATACTTTTAAAACTTATTTGAACAATGGACTATTTTGAATCTGAGTATACGCACTAAAAATAGTGTTCATATAGGGCTGTATGAAGTAATACGCGCCATATGATACTACTATAATCACTATCCAGTACAGAACTCTGAATATCATACTGAATCTATTTGAACGACGAATTGACTTGAGAATTTCATTATTCTCCTCTGTCATCTTATATGTTCTTTCAAGAAGTGATCTTTCCTCAGGATTCATAAAAATCAGTATAGCAGAATATTAAGAAAAATAAAGGGATTAATATAGCACTACTCAATGTGCCCTCGGCCAGAATCGAACTGACATCAAATTCTTAGGACGAACTCGTTCTATCCATTGAACTACGAGGGCTGAGACCCTACTTTATACCGAGTGCCTCAGCAAGTCTACTTTCTTCAAAACCAACCATAGTTTTTCCATCAATATCAATTACAGGAACACCCATTTGGCCAGTTTTATCGATCATTTCCTTCCTCCTTTGAAGATCGGTAGCAACATTATAATCAGTGAATTTTATATCATGCGCAGTCATGAAATCCTTTGCTAAATGACAATAGTGACAAGTTGGAGTTGAATATATAGTTACGTTTTTCATATTTTTTATTTAAAATTCCTTAATGAAATAGATTATACCAGAACCCATGCTTTTGTGTAGTGGTAGCTGAAGATGTCGGAACTTGCTCATCAACGATAACCGCTACTTTCTCACCTTCTTTTACCGCACGAAATTTGCTTCGTATTTCACTTTCAATGCCCTGATCAGTTTTCAGATAATCAAGAGAGGAAGCAAGACTTTTCTCACGAAGTAAAAGTTTTTCAAGCTCAATACGCTCTTTTTCAAGATTTTGCATACTTAGACTTTCTTTCTTATATACACTCCAAGCGCCTTTTATCAAAAAAACAACAAGTAGTGCAAGTATAATAAGAACGATGGGAGAATAGAGTATTTTCTTTATTTTTTTCTTTTTTTGGAATTCAAGCATTGAAATTTAATATATTTATAGTATACTATATTTCACCTATGTTATTCCATCATAAAACAAAGAAAGCCTTGAATGTAGTCATGATTGCTGTGGGAATTCTGATTATTATAAGTATGGTACTTCTCTACTTGCCTATTTTTAGATAATTTTCTAATCTGATCGCATCATCTTAATAAAGACATCTTGAGGAATATTCACATTTCCACGACCTAATTCCTTCATCTTTTTCTTACCTTCCTTCTGTTTTTCCCAGAGCTTCATCTTTCGAGTTCTGTCTCCGCCATACATATGTTGAGTAACATTCTTTTGCATACCAGTCAGGGTTTCTGATGCAATTATGCGACCTTGTGCCTTTCCTTGAATTTTTAAGGTGAACATTTGTCGTGGAAGTACCTTATGCAATTTCTCTACAGAAATTTTTGCTTCCTCTTCGAGACGACGTCGAGCTACCACACGAGTAAAAGCAATAACTGGCTCATCGGCAACGAGAATATCAAGTCGTGCTACATCAGCTTGTCTCATTTCTGATATTTCATAAGAAATTGAAGCATAGCCTGAAGACACGCTTTTAATTTCATCAAAGAAATTTCTCATAAGTTCACGGAGTGGCATTATGAGTGTAATCGAATTCCTATTTTCTCCAAAATTATCTGTTGAGGAGACTTCGCCCTCATGATTGAAAACAGATTGCATAATAACACCAAGATAATCTGGCGGAGTAATTATTTTCATTTTTACCAATGGTTCAAATACAGTTTTCACTTCATGATCATCTGGAAAAAGTGCTGGGGAATAAATTGTAATTGTTTTGCCGTTTTTTAATTCAACGTTATACGTAATGCTTGGAGTAGTAACGATTAGATTTAAATTGAATTCTCGACGAAGACGTTCTGTAATAATTTCCAAGTGAAGCATTCCAAGAAAACCGCAACGGAATCCTCTTCCAAGAGTTCCTGAAGCTTCTTCTTCATGGGTGAATGACGAATCAGATAATCGAAGTCGTCCAAGTGCCATTCGTAAAGAATTGAAATCATCCTGACTTTCAGTATAGACCGAAGCCCATACCACAGGCCGAGGAGTCATATAACCGTGAAGTGGCGGTGTTGTATCTTTTATTGATGCTACTGTGTCTCCAACGGATGCAATTCCGGGTTGTTTAATACCAGTTACAATATATCCAATCTCCCCTGCACTTAAACTTTCAGTTGGAGTATCGTCTGGCGCGAAGATTCCGACTTCTAGAGCTTGGAATTTCTCATCAGAAATTTTGAAAAGTAATTGATCTCCTTTTTTTACTGAACCATTCATAACACGAACATAGACAATTACACCTTTATGATTCGAATACTGAAAATCGAAAACAAGCGAACGGAATTCATTCGTAACAATATCTTCTGGAGCTTTAGGTTCTGGAACTCGCTTGATAACCTCATCAAGAAGATCTGTTACACCTTCACCAGTTTTTCCAGAAACTTTTAGAACATCTTTTTCTTCACAACCAAGAAGTTCACAAACTTCGTGTACGACTTCAGCTACACGAGCAAGTTGTGAATCAATCTTCGAAACTACAGGAATAATGGTGAGACCTGATTCACGTGCCATATTGAGTGTAGTCAATGTTTGTGCTTGAACACCCTGAGTCGCATCTACAAGAAGAATAGAGCCTTCCACAGCCTTCAGGGCACGAGAAACCTCGTATGAGAAGTCTATATGACCTGGTGTATCTATGAGATTCAGAATATAGTCTTGGCCATCCTTTTGCCACTTCATGCGCACAGGTTGCATCTTTATAGTAATTCCCCTTTCACGTTCAAGTTCCATACTATCTAGCACCTGCTCCTGCATTTTTCTCTTTTCTATAGTGTGAGTGAGCTCGAGCATGCGGTCTGCTAGAGTGGATTTGCCGTGGTCTACATGCGCCATTATAGAAAAGTTACGTATAAATTGGGGATTCATGTGTAAAATTCATACTAACAGATATATGGATGAAACTAAAGGGTTTCCTGGTCTGGCACAACAACATTTGATTTCCAGAATTTATGATGGAGAGTTGCCCAGACTTCTTTGATTTCACGATTTTTGAGCAGAACAAGGACAATAATACCCACCGCAATTCCAACAATTCCCGCACAAAAACCTTGTAAAAACACATTCCAAGCCTTTGTAAGAGGAAAAAAGATATTGAAGAAACGAAGGGATAGGAATGTTACATAACCCATAATTACTGAGGCCGAGAAACTTTGGAATAGAGTAACGATAACTGGCTTTGTAAAACCTGGATAATCTTTTGCAAACATATGCCAATGAAGATAGGTATTAAATAAAACTCCGATCGAATAGGCCAAAGGAAGAACAAGGACACTTGTTCCCAATTGCCCTGAAACCTTGAATAAATCTTCGAGGAAATATGCAAATATTGGGAACATATAGAATGCTTTTGTTAAAGCATATCCAAGACCAACGATAATTAATCCGGAGATAATATTGATGATAAGAGGTTTTTGTGTTTTTCCTTCTGCATAGTATGCTCGAACAAAAAGGAGAATGAGACTTTGTCCAATGACAGAAATAATAAAGAGTGCGAGAGTTGCGGCGGTGAGACGTGTATCTGCCCAGTCAAAGTGCCCCGCCCCATAAATCGTTCTTACAATCTGTGCACGAAGAACGATAAAAAGAATAGTGATTGGAATTGACCAGAAAACGATATGGCGTGCTGAATCAATCATTTGTCCGAGAAATTCATTGCGTCTTTTCTCCACAAAAAATCGTGAAAGAGTTGGAAAAACCGCAGATGAATAACTTACACCGACAATAGAAAGTGGAACTGATTGAAGATTGAAAGCAAGATTGAAAACAGAAATTGAACCACCACTCATAAGAGAAGCGAGGGCGACAAGAAAGAAAGAAGCGAGTTGATTAGCCGAGAGTGTTAAGGTTCTTGGTAAAGAAACAAGAATGACTTGCGTAATTGATTTCCATTCTATACAAGCATAAAGACGTGGAAATGAGCCTTTATTCAAAATAAAAGGAATTTGTATACTCATATGTAGAAATGCTCCAATAACTACTCCCCATACAAGTCCGTAAAGTCCGAACAGAGGATAAAGAAAAATAATTCCAATAATAATGCCGACATTGTAAACGATAGGACTGAGCGCATAGATCAAGAATCTTTTATGCATTTGAGTGATACTTGAGAGGAAATTTGAAAGACCGAGGAAAATAGGCGAAAGCAGAAGAATTCTTGTGGCAATAATCAATTCTGGAAGAAAACTACTGTTCATAAAACCAGGCAGTAATATCTTTATAAGCCATGGTATACAGAAGAAAGCTAGTATACTAACAGTAATAATCACAAGAAAGAAGGCCGAGAATACTGAATCAATAAATTTTTGTCCCCTATCAGTATCTTTTTCAAATCTATCTATGAAAAATGGAACAAGAACTGAAGCAGAAACTATTGAGGCTATGGACACAAAAATCAAATCTGGTATACGGAATGCCGCATAATATGTATCAAGTATTGTTCCTGCACCAAAATTGTACGCAAGAAGTTTATCGCGAACGAGAGCAAGCAATTGAGACAAAAAAGCAAAGAAAGCAAGAAGATACGCAGCCTCATGAAGACCTCGTATTTCTTGATTCATCATACTGAAAAATTTCTTGACCATGAATTATTTTTGTTTTACTGGCAAACTCTTTCTCTTTTCTGGTTTGGTATCTATCGGAGACTGTGCATCTGCAAAAGCAGATTTTCCAGATCTGAGATTTGAAAGTATAAGAGCCACTTCCTTATTCTCTGGATTTGTCTGTGATAATAATTCAAATTGTGTCATTGCCTCAGAATTCCTACCAAGACGTGCGAGAGTTAAACCGAGGAAATAACGTGCATTGGCATATTGATTATCAAGTTCAAGCGCCTTTTGCAAAGAATCAACTGCTCTTTGATAATTCTTATCGTTATAGTAAAGAAAACCAAGTTGGAAGAACAGAAGAGCATTCTGAGGATTAATCTGCGTTGCAACCTGCGTAGAGATAATAGCATCTTTTATTTTTCCTTGATTAATTTGAATTTGAGAAAGAAGGAAAATGGCCTCGGTATAATTTGGTTTTAATTGCAATGCATTGCCAATATATTTCTGTGCTTCATCAAGCTTATTCTGAGAAGATTCAACTCGAGCTAGACTTAAGTACAACAATGGATTGGAAGGATTGAAAGTTAAGGCATTTGTATAGGCTGTTTTTGCATTTTCATAAGCATTTGGAATTTGAAGTGATAATGCTATTTCTGATATTCGAGCTTCTGCAACGTAATTGTAATAATTCGTAGGATCAATCGAAATAGCAGTTCTGGTGAATGAAATAGAATTTTCTATCATTGAAACAATATTCTGAACTAATGCCTGATCAACAGTTTTTGGACTTTTCTGATTCTCTTCCTGAAGCTTTTTTGCCAAAGAAGTAATTTTAATGATATTAACTTCAGAAAGAGCTTGATAATAGATATCGCTCTTGTCCCAGTTCAATGCCCTTTTAAAATCAAGTTCAGCCTTATCTATATCTTGATTTTGAGAATTGAGAGCGCTAATTCCGCTTTGGAAATAACTGATGGCAACGGTTTTCCTTATATATACAAGCATCCAAAGTGCGAAAATTATAATAAACAGAGTAAGAAGTATTGTAATAATTTTCTTTGCAAGAGAAGAATCTTTGGAAAAAGTATGACTCTGAATGATATTTTCTGAACTGAGTACCGCTATAAAAAGTCCCGTCATAAGGAAAGTGAAGAAAATAATTACATGAGATGAACTATGGAATAATGAAAGTACCCATAAGAATGCTGAAATGAAAAAAGTTGATACAAGCGTAAACTTCGAAGGGCTTTCTTTGATTTTTCGCAAAGATTTTATTCCGAGAACAAAAAAGAGAGAGAAGAAAATAATCCAAAGAACCCCCCCAACGATTCCATGGGTCATAACAAAAGAGGATAAAAAGCTGAAGCCCGTAGGAAAATCAACATTCCAAAAAGAAGTTGTATTGAGAACTTGAGGTTTATGGAGTAAGAATTCTGAGCCAAAGCGGTTCGGACCGGCACCGAATAATGGCTTCTCTTTCAAGGTATCCGTAGTTACATCAAGTGTTAATTGCCATGGTAAAGATACGGTATTCTGCTCAAATTGCGGGGCCTTCGTAACTAATGAGGCGATAGAATCCCCTTTCCATGCAAAAATTAAACAAATAATAAAAACAATGAGAGTGACGAGGGAGATTTTTGAATTGATTTTCTTGAAACCATTGCCAGATCCTGGCTTCTGAATAAAATCATATACGCCATAAGTTACTACAATGAGAGCCATTAATGCCCATAATACATATGAATTTGTAATAAGGATGATAAACGCCGACAAAATCATAACGATGGCAAGTAATATCTTTATATTTTTCTTAAGCGATAAAATCCTTACAGCAAAAAAGGAAATGAGAAATATCATTCCTGCAAAAATACCGAGATCATACCATGGACCAATAAGTGTCGATGTTTCTGAATTGAAGATACCGAAGCTCAAAAAACTAGGATATATGAATAATCGGACAAGGTGAAAAATAACTAAAACTAGAAATGATGAGACAAGAGCGCCGTAGACAAGAAGCAATCGATCTTTGCTCTTAGCAATCAAACGCGGAGCCAAGGATAAAGCAAGGAACATGAGCAGAATAAAACTTGCTGTATTAATTTCAAAACCTTGTCCGATTATTGATTTTTGAATATTGGTACTTAAAAATGTTGAGATGACTGTAGAAAGGGCAAGTAGAGCACATACTATAGTAAATGGGTGCTTGAAAATTGTTATCCTTTTTTCTTTCAATGATGAAAGTGCATATAAAATTGAAGAAATAAGAATTCCAAAAGCAATGACTGCAGTTTTTGTAGTATCTATTGGAGCATAGCTCGTAGGAAAAAAAGCTAAAGGTGAAAGAAAGATGGTTATGAGAAAAAGTACAAAGGAAGCTTTCTTGAGTTTATTACTGGGAGTAATAGAAGATATTTCTGTGACAGAGTTTTCTTGAAATTCTTGAGGGGGTACAGGAATTGTTGATATGTCCATAATAAAAGATTAAATATCTAATTAATAATTTTCCTTAAGTATAGCAAACAAAAAACCTCCCGTTAAGGAGGTTTTTTGATGTAACATATCGATAAGCCGAGTTCTGTATCTATAGTTTACTTTTTACAGTAACCATAGACGACAGTCATTTATCTGGGAGATGAATTGCTCCATCCCTCAAGCGGCACTCCTGTCTTACGACAGGCACGGCCTTGCATCAAAGTAAGGATTTTGCCGTTGCACCCTCTATGTTTCCATAAAGGCTAATCCTGACGGATTTGTGAATCGTTTCCAATCCACACGTCTCTGTTCGCACCTCGCGCCTCACGGCGGACGGGCGTTACCCGCTACTCTCCTCAAGGGTGACTCTTTAAGGCAACCTTGCGGTTGCCCAAGTGTCGCTTTGTAGGCATAAATGTCCACAAAGCTCCCTTGTAATGCTCGGACTTTCCTCTAATAGAGCTATTGCCCTATCAGCGACTGTCTGATATGTATATACATTATACCACGAACTAAACAATTTCGCAAACACCAGAAACACAGGCTAATTCTTTCTTTACATCAGTCTCATTCTGCTTCTCATAGGTAAGTATTTTCGAATAATCGATATGCTCGAGTCTCTTTGATAATTCTTTGTATTTCTTTTCTGTTATCGCTTCATAAGGAGCGAGCTGATACACATGATCTTCGCGAGGAAGGAATGAGAGACCTCCAACGATTTCCCAATTCTTATAGAGCCAATTTGCAACTTCTATCCATTCATCATTACCCACTGAAATAGTTACTGAAGGATTATGCTCTGTGAAATTTATCTTTACATTTTTCCAATATTCGAGCTGTTCTAGAGCACTCAAATCATTTTTGAAGGTAGTAGTTCCCTTTGGAGCTTGCACTGGGAATTCTAGAACATATGTTGTTGCATTTTCTGCGGTTTGACCAACTTCTGGAAAATATGGAACTCCTTGATCTTTAAGCATTTTGAAAAGAGAGTCAGTTGAAGAGATACGTGCTCGGCGAATATAATACTTCGAATGACGCGCATGCATTCCTGATGAACAATCGAAGGTTTGTGATCCATTTCCTGATGGCTTAACACAGGTAATTGCTGTTGATTCATTAACACCGAATCTTTTTGCAAATTCTTTATTTACCTTTATTGCTTCATTTTTAAGTCTTTTCAAAACTTCTGGCTTTCGCACAATAGGGCAATCCCACATACCGGTGATAGAAACTCCGAGAAGTCTTTCTCTATCGCAATGTTCTTTCCACTCTTTTGAAAGATAGGGGAAATTCGTAAGAGTTGATTGATATGTTCCAAGTATTGAAGCAATACGAATCTTTTTCATAAGAGTTGCTTCAGTATCCTCTGCTCGAGCAACTACTTCAGACAAGTTACAAAATTGCTTTGATTGCAGAATGATTTCTCCACATGGATTTACCCCAATCAAACCTGTGATATGCTGACCTGTTGAATCAAAATAGCCCTTATATTCCTTCAAAGCTTTTATACGACGTTCTGGGAGAGTCTTAGCAAGAGAACCTCGATTGAAAATTCCTCGTTCTCCTGAACGACTTTCAACAAGAGCCATCCATTCCTTCAAAAATTCCTCATTTGTGGGCTTATTAACGTACACAGCAGAGTTATTTGCCAGAGATCTATGAGGATGAGTCATATAGAATGCGCCCTTCTTCGCATCTCGTATCTCATTATCATCAAGATCAGATAGGGATATGAGAGCACTTCTTCTAACTCCTCCGGAAACAATACATTCACCCATCATACATATAATATCGTGTATATCGACATTTCTCATTCTTCTACCTTGACGATCAAGCATGATTTGGCGAGTAAATGAGAGAAGTCTCTCAAGTGGAGCTGGGCCAGAAGCTTTACCACCCATAACTTTCAAACGTGAACCAAGAGGACGAACTTTTGAAAAATCAAAATCAATATCTTTTCCTGAAGCCCAAGTAGTAGCTCCAGCAACAAATGCTTCACACCAGCCTTCCTTTGAATCATCTACAACATGAGTTGCAACTTTTTCTCCTGATTGCTGTTGTATCTGTGGAAACTTTTGTACATTTGCACTTTCAGCAGAAAAACCTACGCCAGTTCCACACATTGAAATGTACATTATTTCTGAAAGGTCACGAAATGATTCTGGAGCAATATAAGAACAGTTGTATGCACAAACATTTGTCTTGCGAGCTGCAAGTCCAGAAAATTGAACAAGTCTCATGGATGGAATTGCGTGCTGATTCAAAATCGATTCTCTGATTTCTTTGTACTCAGCATCTTTAAGTTTGTCACCTATATTTTCTCTCATGAAACTCATATAACGATCAACTGTTTCTATCCAAGTCTCTCGCCTGCCTTGATCATCAATCCAACGCGAATAGGTTCTATAGTACACGAACTCACCGAGAGCGTTGCGGAAATATTTTTTACTTGCATCAGAGAGCTTTCTGACTTCTTCAGGAACTTCAAGACCTTTTTCACGGATCTTCGAACGTTCTTGTCGATAAAGAACGTAGTGCTTTGCTGTCTTAACATAATCAGAACGCATAAGTTCCGCTTCTACAACATCTTGAACACCTTCAACTGTAGGTATGAAGTTCTTGAATTTCTTGGCAATACGTACAAGTTCTCCATAAACCTTATTCGCAACAAGTGCTGACTCTTCCTGAGAGCCCTCACCCATAGTAGTCATACCCTTGAAGATGGCACCAGCAATTTTTTCTATATCAAAAGGTACAATTCGTCCGTCTCGCTTCACAATAGACTTCACAAACTC
>JAYTHA010000066.1:0-1783 GCA_043732935.1 Candidatus Tayloriibacteriota bacterium | reverse complement strand
TTCAGATGCTTCTTCAAGTAATAAAGATGCTTGGGTTCGTTCATTACTTATGCGTGTAATTGTAAAGTATGATTGCCACGCTCCAGCAATTGCAGTTGTTAAGATAAGAATAATGGCTGCGCCGATTATTATTTCGAGCACGCTCATTCCTTTTGAAAAACTAGGTGCATTCATATGCATTTATTTTACCACACTAATATCTCCCAATGTTCCTATAGATACACTTGCGGTATTCGAAGCATTACTTGTGTCTGTTACTGTTATTGTTCCAGTAGCTTGTGGCATTCCAGTTAGACGAGAGAAAATGACTGTGTCTCCAGCAATGCTCGTTGAGATCTGTAAGTTACTGGCTATAGTTGTCGAGCTATTTGTCGTGTCAGAAGGGTTATATGAATTTCCACTAAAATATACATATGTTGTTGAACTGAATTGTATGCCGAAATTTTTACCATTTTTTCCCGCTAGGGCATTTGTTTTCGCCTCTTCTAATTTAAAATCGATTGAATTAACAGCTATTTCCAGCTGTTTTTTTGATTTAGCTGTTGTGAAAGAATATAGGGCAATAGCCAAAATAACCATCAAAATAGAAATAACAATAAGCATTTCTACTAAAGAGAACCCTTTATGATGGGAGAATCGTTTCATTGGGTAATTTTAACATGATTAAGTATAAATGGTATACTGATGGGATGAAGAAAATCATAGTAGGAAATTGGAAAATGAATCCGACGACGCTTGAAGAGGCTCGGCGGATTTATCGTTCTACGAAAAATACTGCAGATAAATTAAAGAAGATTTCTGTGGTCATTTGTCCTCCATTCGTATACATTCCACCGTTATTGAATACTCGAAGTGAATCAGTTGTTTCAATCGGCGCTCAAGATGTTTACTTCGAAGAACAAGGAGCTTTTACGAGTGAAATCAGCCCAGTTATGCTGAAGGATCTTGGCGTAACTCATATTATCATTGGTCATTCAGAGAAGAGAGCTAAGGGGGATACAGATGAAGTTGTTGCTAAAAAAATACGATTAGCTCTTGAACTCGGCTTAAGTCCTATTCTTTGCGTTGGAGAAAAAGAAAGGGATGCACATGGTGCTTATCTCAATTCTTTAAAAACTCAAATCAAGAATTCATTGAATAAAGTATCAAAGAAAAATATCAATAAACTCATAGTTGCTTATGAACCTCTGTGGGCTATTGGTGCGAAGGAGGCGATGAATCCAGCTGATGTTCATGAAATGTCTTTATTTGTAAAAAAAGTTCTTTCAGATATTTATGGACATGATGAAGCGCTTTCAACCCCGATTCTTTATGGAGGCTCTGTTAATTTTAGAAATGCAGGAGATATTATTGTAAGAGGGGAAGTTGATGGTTTGCTTGTCGGTAGAGAAAGTGTCAATTCTGCAGGTTTTGCTGAATTGCTTAAGGCCATTGATATTCTTTAATTTATGAAAAATATACGAGAAGTACAAAATTTGGATGGAGTAAGGGTTCTCGTCCGTCTCGATCTTAATGTTCCGATACAGAATGGCGTCATTATGGATGATTTTCGTCTTCGTAAGTCATTGCCCCTGCTTAATTATTTGAAAGAAAAAGGCGCAGTCATTATTATCATTGGACATATCGAATCAAAGGATAATATTACATTAGAGCCAGTTTGTAAGTATTTGGATACTCTCGGAATTGGATGCGTTTTTGAAAAGAATTATAAAAAAGTCTTGAAAAGCGAACATAAGATACTTCTGCTTGAGAATCTTCGAGAATATGAAGGTGAAAAAAAGAA
>JAYTHA010000065.1:0-2075 GCA_043732935.1 Candidatus Tayloriibacteriota bacterium | reverse complement strand
TGATTGCGTGCGCGTGTAGCTCAGTTGGTAGAGCAAACGACTGATACTCGTTAGGTCCCAAGTTCGAATCTTGGCACGCGCACGCAGTTCGATTTTAATTGTCTGACAACTCAGACGGTATTTCGATTCTCGCAATAATTAATAAAAAAATCACAAACACATATGTCAATGCACCTTGGAAAGAAAACAAAAATCGTAGCAACCATCGGTCCCGCGACCGAATCACAGGAACAGTTAGAAAAAATGTTAAAGGCTGGAATGAATGTGATGAGAATGAACTTCTCTCACGGAGATTTCGCTGAGCATCAGCACAAGTTTGATAACTTGAAAAAGGCGATTAAGAAAACTGGAATTCCAGCAGCGATTCTTCAGGACTTATCAGGTCCGAAATTCCGAATCGGTGCATTTTACCAGGAGCGCGTGACCTTGAAAGCTGGTGACCACATTACATTAACACCTGACAATATTGTTGGTGATGAGAAGCGAGTTTCTATAAACTATCCAACTCTTCACAAAGAATTGAAGGTAGGAAATATCATTATGGTTGATGATGGAAAGAAAAAATTTGAAGTAATTGAGATCAAGGGTACTGATATCAAGTGTAAAATCCTTGTGGGTGGAGAAACAAAAGGAAAAAGAGGTGTGAACTTACCAGGTGCATATTTGAAAGTGAGCTCTCTCACTGCAAAGGATAAAAAAGATGTAGAGTTTGGTATCAAGAATAAGGCGGATATTATTGCATTCTCATTCGTTAGAACTCCTGACGACGTTAAGGAACTTCGAGATATTTTGAATAAGGCTAAATCAAAAGCCCTTATTTGTTCTAAAATTGAAACAGAAGAAGCTATCCTGCACATCGATGACATAATCGAATTGTCAGACATGATTATGGTGGCTCGAGGAGACCTTGCTGTAGAAATTGGTTATGAAAATGTTCCAATTGTTCAGAAAATGATGATTGAAAAGTGTAAGGCGGCAGGAAAGCCAGTTATTCTTGCGACTCAGGTTTTGGAATCCATGATTAGTTCTCCTGTACCGACACGAGCCGAAGTGTCTGATATTGCAAACGGAATGCTTGATGGTGCTGACGCAATTATGTTGTCTGAAGAGACAACTCTAGGAAAATTTCCAATTGAAGCTGTTGAAATGATCACACGAGTTGCTTTAAAGGTAGAAAACGACCCGTATCACAGATTTATGGTGACAGGAGATCGAGGAGACCACGATAATGTGAGCGAAGCGGTTGCATCAGCAGCGGCTAAAATCGCTGACAGAATCGAAGCGACTGCAATTGTTGCCATGACAGACTTCGGTCACGCTGCACGATTCGTTTCTCGCCACCACCCAGCTCAGCCTATTATCGTCATGACTCCAAACCAGACGACTTTCAATCAGGTTTGTGCATTATACGGATGCTACCCAGTTATGGTTCCTAAAATGAAGAATTTCGAAGAAGCTTTGAAGACTGTAAAGCCAATGCTTCAGAAGATGAAAACAGTTAAGAAAGGAGACGAGATTGTTGTTTTGTCAGGTGTACCATTCGGAAAAACTAACGAGACAAACTTGGTTTCTGTTGAGATAATATAGCTACATATGTTGAGGATTCAAACCACCGATGATCCAAAAGGAAATGCGGCTGCTTATATAAACAGTTTATTAGCAACACATGCTGATAAACCAGTTTTACTTATGCTTGCCGGTGGTTCGTCAAGAGAAATAATCGATTTATTAGATGGGGAATTACTAACAGATCAAGTGACAATTACAGTCACAGACGAGAGGTATACGGATGATTTGGAAGAAAATAACTTTGCGCATATTCAGGGAACACATTTCTACAATGATTCAATTTCAGCAGGTTCGTTCTGTATCGATACACAAATTTTCTCAGGAGAAAGTCACGAAGAGCATGCTAAGAGGTTCGATAAAAATTTGAAAGAATGGAAGCGAGATTTTCCAAATGGAAAAATCATTGCGCTTTTTGGTGTAGGGAAGGATGGACATATTGCAGGGATTATTCCTGGAACAGAAAATTTTGAAGAGAAGTTTAATAATCCAGAAATTTGGGCAGTGGA
>JAYTHA010000064.1:0-1995 GCA_043732935.1 Candidatus Tayloriibacteriota bacterium | reverse complement strand
ATTTCGAGAGCCTCTCCTGTTATGGCACAATCCAAACTTGTGCTGTTCTCACCAATATCATTGTTCTTTGTCTTTATCCTGCATGTTTTTGTAGAAGGATCTATTTTAAAATTTATCTGATTGAATTTATCAGAAAAAATATTCGAAAGTTTTAATGCATTCACTAAGTCCTGCTTTAAAACAATAATCTCAGTTGTATTATTTTTGGGAATGATCTGTTTATAATCAGGAAAAACACCGTCTATAACTCTGGAAATCAAGTAAATTCCCTTGTAACTGAAGGAGATTTGATTCTTATCGAGATTCACTTCAACTTCATCATTAATAGTTTCCAAAGTACGAATTATTTCGGGAATATTCTTGAATGGTATTAAAATCTGTCCAAAATCCTTATTTTTCTTAACTTTTACTTTCTTTTCTGCAAGTCTAAATGAGTCTGTTGCTACGAAAACTACAAATTCCCCTTCACAGTAAACATAGACACTTGAAAGTTCTGGTTTAATACTCGAAATAGAGGAGCTGTACCAAACTGATTTTAAGCCTTTTACAAAATCACTACCATGAATTGAAAAAGAATTTCCATTTACTATCCTCGGAATACTTGGGAAGTCGTCCGCTGGCATAGTCTTAATAACTCCAGAACTGCGTGAGGTGACGACTTTAACGTTTCCTTGATCAGACTGTAGTGTGACACCTTTCTCGCCCCCCAGAACGCCTCCTATGAAAGAGTTTATGACTTGTGCTGGTACAGCAATTATTCCAGTCTCTTCAACTTTCGCAGGAATTGAGATTTCTATTCCCAAATCTAGATTGGTTGATTTAACTACAACATTATTTTTTGCTGAAGCATCAATAAGTAAACAAGAAAGAACAGGTAAAGTCATATGCTTGCCTGAAATTCTTTCTGCATACCCTATCGCCTCTTTTAGTTTTTCTTGTACACATTCTATTTTCATATTCGTTCTTTTATTTATATAAATACTTATTGTTATTATTAGTCCTGTGGATATGGTGATAAGTCTATTATACCCCTTTCTTCAGCCCTATTTCCTGTACCTATGCTGTGGATTATTTTTTAATAAATTCTCATAACTTTTTGTCTATTTTTATAATCCGGTTTTTATTCCCTAGTAATCCACATGCATTAACATTTTTTCCACAAGATTTTCCACAAGTTACATCATGGCTCTGATTTGGGAAATTTCATCAAGAAGCAGAGGGTTTGTTTTGAGATCTTCTCTTATTTTTTCACACGAGTGAATAACCGTAGTGTGGTCCCTACCACCCATCTTCTCTCCTATTGAAGGAAATGAAATATTGAAATCTTCACGTAGGATATACATGATGACCTGTCTTGGCTTTACTACCTCTTTCTTTCTCGTCTTATCGAATACATTGTCTTCTGAGATATTGTAGAAATCTGAAATAAGTTTAATAACATCTTTTACTGATATGTTTTTCTTTGGCTTCGTATTATTCTTGATAAGATTCTTAATCTCCATCAAAGTAAGTTGTCGTTCCTTTAATTGAGTTTGGCAGACTATAGCGTTCACTACTCCCTCTAGTTCTCGAACATTACTCTCTATATTTGAAGCCAGGAAATCAAGGATTTCAGGCCCTAAATCAACGTTATTTAAGAGAGCTTTGGTCTTTAATATAGCAACCCTTGATTCATGATCTGGAGCTGGAATATCAATAATCATTCCCTGTCCGAAACGAGATTTTAACCTATCTTCAAGACCTGGTATGAAGTTTGGATGTTTATCAGAAGAAAAAACCAGCTGTCGATTTGACTGATGAAATGTTTCAAAGAGATGGAACAACTCTTCCTGAAATTTCTCTTTCCCCGCGAAGAATTGTATATCATCCATAATGATCACATCGTACTTTCTGTATTTTTCCTTGAATTTCTGCGCCGTGTTTGTTTGAAGAGAAGAGAAATACTCTGAACCAAATCTTTCAGATGTTAAATAAAATACTTTTTTCTGAGGAAAA
>JAYTHA010000063.1:0-2059 GCA_043732935.1 Candidatus Tayloriibacteriota bacterium | reverse complement strand
CATGGATAGCAATGTCAGCACTTCCCGCTGTGGTAGAACCCCTTTGAGATGTTTGATACTCAACTACATATGCATTATCAAATAGAACATAGTCCTTTGGAACAATTGGAGAAATTTGTGCCAAGAGTTTCGCCTTGAGTTCAGCCTGCAGTTTTTGTTCTGCAGTTTTCTGTGCTTCAGGAGAGATAATTTTCTTTACTCCAGAGAAACCTTCAGTTATTTCAGTCTTCAAGCGTCCGTATATCGTAGAATACTTGTCAGTTCCCTTATAAGCCACTACCTTGAAATCACCAGTGAGATCAGTGAGTTTCGTATTGTAATTTGCCCCTGCTTGATCAGCTATAATAGCGACATTAATACTTCCAGGACTTATTTTCTTGGCTGGAATGGTAACTGTAGTCGTTGTTCTAAAAATGAGTCCTGCGGAGTTTGAAAGTCGTGTTCCTGCAATGATTTTCTGGGCGATAGAAGTAGCATTATAGAAAATCATAGTGCCCTTGGCTTTTGTTTGTATCAAAGGTCCATCAGTTGCTGGCACAAGTTTATGTGCATCATCCGATACAGTAATAATTTCGTATTTTAATTGATCTACCGGAGCATCTTTCTTTACTGTAAGCGTTCCATCTACGTTAAGATTCTGTACAATCGGAGTAACAGTTACAATTCCTTTTGTGTAGAGGAGTGAAAGCGCAACCGCTATCAAAGCAATACATACAAAAAGTATTAGAAAAGACAGTAAAAACTTGCCTCGAAACTTTTGCTTTGCTGGTTTTTTTGAGGGCTTATTGACCTTCGTCTCAATATTTAAAGGACGAGGTGCTTTCGGCTTTTCTACGATAACCTCGTCTTCTTCGATTTCTTTAACCATCTTTTTATCGATTTTTGGTTGCTTGAGAGAAACAGAACGAATAGATCGTCTGACTCCAGGAACAATATCTTGTACTACTTTTTTAGCTGGCATACTATTAAAAATAATTATATCATACTTCGCAAAGCGAGTGCATACATTCCCATCAATTGACTGTATTCTGAAGTCTTATCAAAAACCACATGCATATCAGTCAGTGTTGTTTCAAATGACACGATTTGTGCTGATCTATTATTATCAGTGATTATTTTTTCAAAAAGAGGGAGGTAATCGTGAGCTGACATATAGAGAGTCCTTGGTAGAAAAAGATCATCGTCTTCGTGATCAATTGAAGCTATATACTCATCATACCAAGACTGAAGGGTTGGCTTGATATTCGCAATCACCTTTTCTTGCTCAGATGATTCTAATTTCTTATCAATTAAAAGATGTAATGAAGAATCTATAATTTTTGGACTTTCAGCTGACGATGCTGATGTTAATTTTCTTAGAAAAGTAGCTGTACCGAATGGAAATGAAGCAAGACAAGCCGATAAGCCGTTTTTCACAACGATAATATCAGTCAGCTCATTATGAATGTGTATTGCAACAAAATTATCTTTTTCTGGAACAAGAGATCTCATTGCCAAAAAACTGAGTAATAATGCAGAGTGATACTTGATTTCAGATTTCTTGCTCAGCGACTTATTGATAGTTGAGTTTATTCTGTTAAGTAATTCTCGAGAACTGAGTGTTAATGCGAAAGAAATATCAAAACTTCTTGCTTTTTTCCCATCAAAAGAAGTTACTTTATAGCCATTGAGCTTGATTTCAAATACCTTCTGTTCAATGGAAACGAGGTCGGAATTCCTTATCTTCGATTTTTCTTCAAGTTTTTTGCGTTCTTCTTCAACTATTTCATGAACCATTTTGTATGTGATATTCGTATCCTTTTCAAATTGCAAGGATAGGGTTTTTGATTGAGAAAAAATCCAAGGTGATGAGAGCACATAATGTATCGATTGTGGATGAACTTTTGTAAATTGAGCCAATGCCTCGCTGGTTTCAGCCAGCACCTTAAGCATTGTTTCCGTCAGATATGAGCTATTCGTATGGGGCTTATGCACAATCGGTCGTGTCACCACATTCAATACTCTTGCTGGTTCATTGTCTTTATTTAAAATTAATGCCCCGCGCACAAGACCACTTTGA
>JAYTHA010000062.1:0-7797 GCA_043732935.1 Candidatus Tayloriibacteriota bacterium | reverse complement strand
CTCAGCATTATGGCGGACAATAGCTACTCCGTTTCAATAAACGGAAAGAATGTTGGTGTAAGTAATGAGGAAATTAACTTTTACACTCCAAAAACATATGACATCTCTTCTTATGTAAATTCCGGTTCAAACACTTTGGAAATAACGATCGTTAACCTCGGTGGAGCTTATGGAGGATGGGACTACAATCCTGGAGGTGTGATCTACAAGATCACAGGTTCAAGTAATAACACTCTCGCTGCGAGTGATGGTACTGAGCAAACAACTTCTTCTGTTTCTTCCGTATCTCGAAATTCTACAATAGTAACAGCACGACAATGGTCGCCTATCCCAGGGGCAGAGTGGATTTGGAATTTGAGTTTGAGACCTGTAGGAACCGCTCCTATTTCCGAACAAGTGAAATGTGTTTTCAATGGATCAAGTAATCAAGAAAAATGTTATTCTACTGACGGTAAATATAATTTTTCAGGCATAGGTACTGCTGTTGGTACAGTAACTGGTAATAAGGGAGATACCATTACATGGAAAAGTTCATGCGGAGGATATGTCGATACAACAATTGATGGAAATAGTGAATATGCAAACTTCACTTGTGCTCAGACTCAACCCACTCCAGCTGTTCTCTCAATTAGTCCGAATTCTCCCGCATCAACTACAGTAAGAGTAACTGATTTAGTTAATGGAACTTATAATGGCCTACCATTATTAGCTTTCAGAATCAAAACTTCAACAGGGAATTTGTCTACTATCAGCTATCTAAAAAGTTTAACAACTAAATTCTCTATACCTGGCAACTTAACTGCTGCTTATCTATATGATGGATCAACCCTCATATCTTCAGCAAAAGTGTCTGGAGGAATTACTACTTTCAGTAATATTGATTTAGCTATTCCCGCAAATACAACCAGAGAATATCTCATCAAAGTAGATGTTAATGGGGTTAATACTGGAAGCATAAATGTTTCAGCAAGTGTTGTTTCAAGTGATCTCCTTTTACAAGATTCAAATTCTAATAATCTTGCTATCAATGGATCTGTTCAAGGTAATTATATGACAGTAGAAAATCCTACTATCGTAACAACTACTACTTCAGCACCAACTATAATTAGCTTCACTGGTCCAGCTTCTCTCAATACAAATGATACAAGTACATGGACTGTTCAAGCTACTGATCCTCAAATGGGTACATTAGGTTATACCGTTGAATGGGGAAGTGTTTGTCCTGCAGGAGCAAGATGTGCACCGATTGAAGTTACAGAAACCAAACCTGTTGCTTCACCAGTGGTCATTAATAAAATGGCCACAAGCAAGCCTGCACTACAAACAATGTCATTTACTCATGCATATTCAGGGGCAGGAACTTACACTGTTAAAATCACAGCACGAAACAGTGCTGGCCTAACAAGTGAAGCTTCAACGACGGTGAAAGTTACAGAAGTGCGGTCAGCTCCTACAGCCCTTACTTCTACAAAGCAAACATCATCTATTTGGGATTCCATTAAATCATTATTTGGGTTCTAATCGATAAATAAGGTCAAAAATTTGCCGTCATCCGACGACAGCTACTTGGCGAAATACGCCAAGTGTTGACACCAAAATGCGTATCTGCTATGATGGCGGTTACGCATTTAGCGTTGGTTTGGTAGTGCTTTTCTCGAGAATGCATTACCCCTTTATTAATTTTTATTATAATTTATCTTTGGTTCCACTGGGACTAAAGCACTAAAATCATATGGCAGCAGATTTTAATCGTACAAAACCGCATGTTAACGTAGGTACTATTGGACACGTTGACCACGGTAAGACAACACTTACTACTTCTATTCTTGCTGTTCAAGCAAAGGATGGTCTTGCAACACTCAAGGCTTATGCTGATATTGCAAAGGGAGGAACTGTTCGAGATGCAACTAAGGTAGTTACTATTTCTCTCGCACACGTTGAATATGAAACCGCTACTCGACACTACGCTCACATTGATGCTCCAGGTCACGCAGACTATATAAAGAACATGATTACAGGTGCCGCTCAGATGGACGGTGCTATTCTTGTAGTATCTGCTCTTGATGGAGTTATGCCACAAACACGAGAACATATTCTTCTTGCAAAGCAAGTTGGTGTGCCTCAAATCGTTGTTTTTCTAAACAAGTGCGATATGGTTGCTGAAGCTGATCTTCTTGACCTTGTTGAAGAAGAAGTTCGTGAACTACTTACAAAGAATGGTTTTGATGGAAAGGGAGCTCCAGTTATACGAGGTTCAGCTCTTGGCGCACTCGAAGGAAAGCCAGAATGGGTAGCAAAGATCAAGGATCTTATGAATGCATTGGATACTTATATTCCTATGCCAGTTCGAGAAATTGATAAGCCATTCCTTATGCCTATTGAAGACATTTTCTCAATCGAAGGACGAGGAACTGTAGTAACAGGACGTATTGAAAGAGGAACTATTAAGGTTGGAGAAGAAGTTGAAGTTATCGGATTCAAGGATACTTCAAAGACAACTATTACTGGTATTGAAATGTTCAATAAGTCTCTTAAGGAGGGTATTGCTGGAGACAACGCAGGTCTACTTCTACGAGGTACAGGAAAGGATGATGTTACTCGTGGTATGGTTCTTGCAAAAACTGGCTCTGTTAAGCCACATACAGACTTCGAAGCCGAAGTTTACATTCTCAAGAAAGAAGAGGGTGGACGACATACTCCATTCTTTACAGGATACAAGCCTCAGTTCTATATCAGAACAACTGACGTTACAGGAGAAGTAACACTAGCAACAGGAGTAGAAATGGTTATGCCAGGAGATACAGTTACATTTAAGGTTAAGCTTGTAGCTCCAGTCGCTATGGAAGATAAAATGCGATTCGCTATTCGAGAAGGAGGAAAGACTGTAGGTGCAGGAGTCGTAACTAAGATAGTTGCATAATACAAACTATTACTATCATGACTACTATCGCTAAAGAAAAGAAGACATCAAAGCCAAAGGTAACTAAAGTTGCCAAGGAGGGTGAAATTGCAAAGCTTCGCATTCGTGTGAAAGCATATGAGCACAAGATCCTTGATGCTTCTTTGAAACAGATTATGGATACAGCGATTCGTTATGATGTAGAATTCTACGGTCCAATTCCACTGCCTACTGAAATCAAGAAATATACTGTAAACCGTGCGTCATTCGTTTTCAAGAATGCCCGAGAACAGTTCGAAATGCGTGTTCATAAGCGCCTTATCGATATCTTGAACCCAAATCAGAAAATCATTGAAGCGCTTACCAACTTAAGTCTTCCATCAGGCGTCAATATCGACGTCAAAATGATGTAGACTGTTGTATTTATACGGCATTAAAAAACTGACATGAAATTTATTCTTGGACGCAAATTAAATATGACTCAAATCTTTGATAAAGATGGTAGTGTTCAGCCTGCCACTCTTGTTGAAGCTTCTCCAATTGTTGTTACACAAATCAAGACAAAGGAAAATGATGGGTATACTGCTGTTCAGGTAGCTACAGGAGTTCAGAAGGCCAATCGTCTTAATAAGCCTATGAAAGGCCATATAAAGGACCTCGGTGCTTTCGCTGATCTACGTGAATTCAGAGATTTTAGTTCAGATTCTCTACCTACACAAAAAGTAGGAGATAAGATGGATTTGGCTCAATTCAAAGAAGGAGATGTTATTGAAGTAAGCGCTATTTCAAAAGGTAAGGGCTTTCAAGGTGTAGTTAAGAGACACGGTTTCGGCGGAGGTCCTCGATCACACGGTCAAAAGCACTCAGAACGAGAACCAGGTTCTATCGGAGGAGGTCTTCGAAATAAAGTTCCAAAGAAAATGCGAATGGCAGGTCGAATGGGAAGCGACAGGGTAACTATTAAGAACCTCAAGGTTGTTCATATTGACTCTGCTTCAAATACACTCTATATTTCAGGAGCAATTCCTGGAAGACGAGGAACTCTTGTCGAAATAACAGGATAAACCGAATAAATTTACAGAAATACTATGGAACAAATCGTATATAATCAAAAAGGACAAGAAGCAGGAAAGATTAAACTTCCTGAATCAGTTTTTGGTGTATCTTGGAATGCTGACTTAGTTCATCAGGTTGTCGTTTCAATGATGTCATCAGCTCGACATCCAATTGCGAATACAAAAACTCGTGGAGAAGTTCGTGGAGGAGGTAAGAAGCCATGGCAACAGAAGGGAACTGGTCGCGCACGACACGGTTCTACTCGATCACCTATCTGGGTTGGTGGAGGTGTTGCTCATGGACCACGTTCTGATAAAAATTATGATAGAAAGGTCAATAAAAAGGCTAAATCAAAGGCTCTGTATACTATTCTTTCAAAGAAATTCCGAGATGGTGAAATTCTTTTCATTGATTCACTTTCTTTCAAAACTCCAAAGGCAAGCGATGCAAAGTCAACCCTTCTTGCTTTTGCAAAGGTGAAGGGTTTTGAGAAATTTGCTACAAAGCCAAAGAATGTTGCAGTTATTACTGTAGACAAGAAAACTCCAGAAGTCGTAAAGAGTTTCAAGAACTTTGGGAATCTTGAGGTTGAAGAATTCCGAACAATCAATCCTGTTTCGATTCTTAATCACAAGTATTTGGTGATTTCTAATCCTGAAGCTTCATTTAAAATTTTTGACAAATAACATGAACAATATACTTCGACCACGAATTACAGAAAAGTCAGGAATTATGAATGAGGCTCTTAATGTCTATACTTTTGAAGTAATCAAAGAAGCTACCAAGCATACTATTGAGAAAGAAATTAAGGCTCTCTACAAAGTAACTCCTGTAAAAGTTCGAATGATCAATCTTCCAGCAAAAGAGGTTGTTGTTCGAGGAAGAAAGGGAACACAATCAGCCGTAAAAAAGGCTCTTGTATACCTTAAGAAGGGAGATAAGATTGAGTTAATTTAATATTATATTTATGAAAAGTTACCGACCAAATACACCATCACGAAGACATATGACTACGATTCCATATCGTAACTATATTACTGCCTCTGAGCCCCACAAGGCCCTTACAGTGGGTATGAAGAGAGATATGGGACGAAATGCATTCGGTCGCATAACTGTTCGCCACAAGGGTGGTGGACATAAGAAACTTTATCGACTTGTTGATTTTTCTTATGATAAGAAAAATGTTCCTGCGAAGATTACGACTATCGAATACGATCCTTTCCGAACTGGATTCATTGCCCTTGTTCAGTATGCTGATGGAGAAAAGAGATACATTCTTGTTCCAAAGACAATGAAAGTCGGTGATAAATTCATTGTTTCTGAAACAGCTACTATTGAAACAGGAAATAGACTACCACTTAGAAAAATTCCTGTAGGTACTTTTGTTTACAATATTGAAATCAAGCCACAAGGCGGATCAAAGCTCGTTCGTTCAGCAGGTTCATTCGCACAAGTTATTGCAAACGATGCTGGATATACTCATATCAAGCTTCCTTCAACTGAAATCAGAAAAGTTCACGATGAAGCTTGGGCAACTATCGGTACTGTTTCAAATGATGAAAATCGTCTCGTAAATATCGGTAAGGCTGGCCGAACTCGATGGCTCGGTATCCGCCCTACAGTTCGAGGTTCAGCTCAAAACCCTGTGGATCACCCATACGGTGGAGGTGAACAAAGAACTGGTCGAGGTTTGCGAAGATTGAAGACTCGATGGGGTAAGCCAGCTGGCAAGGGCCAGAAGACGAGAACTCCAAAGAAGTATTCAAATGTCTTCGTAGTTTCACGTCGTCGAGTTGGAAAGAATAAGAATGTAGAAACAAATGGTTAATAAGCTCATTAAAAAAACAAAATCAATGGTAGACACACTCGTTTTCAACTTCATTGATCTGTTTTCTTAGAGGCTATATTTGACTTAATGCACTATTTTGATTAGTATAAAAAACCATGTCACGATCACTTTATAAAGGACCATACGTTGAAGAGCGACTCTTGAAAAAGATCGCCGGCAAGAAACCCACTGAAACTGGGGTTATTAAGACATGGTATCGTCGAAGTCAGATTTCTCCAGAGATGGTTGGTTTTATCTTCGGTGTTTATAATGGACGTCAGCATGTTGAAGTTCTTGTAAATGAAGAAATGGTAGGTCACAGACTTGGTGAATTTTCTCCTACACGAAAGTTCATCCGCCATGGAGGTAAGATGCAAAAGGAACTCGAGATAAAGGCTAAGGAAGCTGAAATGAATGCAGCAAAATCTGCAAAGGAGGCTGTAGCAGCTGCACCAGCAAAGAAATAATACTGAAATATTTATATGATAACCGCATCACTAAAAAATTATAGACAGTCACCACGAAAGGTTCGAAGTGTGGCTAATCTCGTACGCGGTAAATCTGTTGAACAAGCTCTTAACACTTTGAATTTCTTGAGTAAGAAAGCAGCAGATCCTCTCTACGGTTTGCTTATGTCTGCAATTGCAAATGCAAAGAATAATTTTAATATTGAAAAAGATAATCTCATTATCAAAGAATTAAGAGTAGATGCTGGATATATTTTGAAGCGTCGAATGCCGAGAGCACGAGGAAGCGCTTTTCCTATCAATAAACGAACAAGTCATGTAAACTTGGTACTCGCCCCAATTAAAGAAATCAAAAAATAATAACATGTCACATTCAGTACACCCATATTCACATAGACTAGGAGTAATACGCGATTGGAAGAGTCGTTGGTTTGGTATTAATAAAAGTTACCGAACATCTCTTAAGACTGATATCATTATCCGTGAATTTCTTGTAAAAGAACTCCGTACTTTCTACCTTGCTGATATTCAAATTGAAAGAAATCAAAAGGCTCTCAAGGTTGTTATCCGTTCATCTCGTCCTGGTATGATCATTACTCGAGCTGGAGATGGCGTTGCTAAACTGAGCGCAAAAATCCTAGCACTTTTGAAGAAGAAGGGAGTTGAGCTTAAAGGTATTGAATTAAAACTTGATATCGAAGAGGTTAGAAATCCAGAATCAAATGCAGCTATTGTCGCTATGATGGTTGCTGAAGGCCTAGAAAAGCGTCTTCCTTTCCGAAGAGTTCTCAAGCAAACTCTTGAAAAGGTTCTTGCAAGTAAGGAAGTGAAGGGAGCGAAGATCAAGCTTGCTGGCCGTCTTGGAGGTGCTGAAATGGCACGACAAGAAGATTTGAAGAAAGGTCAGATTCCTCTCCAGACACTTCGTGCTGATATCGATTTTGCTCGTGAAAAGGCACATATGACATACGGTGATATCGGAATAAAGGTTTGGATTTACCGAGGTCAGATTTTCGAGAAGGATCTTAAGGCAGTTAAAACTGTTAATCAATAATTACCATGTTATTTCCTAAAAAAGTAAAATTCAGAAAGTGGCATACCGGCCGAACAAATGCAAAGAAACTTGCTAACGGTGTTGAGACACGTGGAGTTGAACTTTCATTCGGTTCTTATGGTCTTAAGGCAATGAAATACGGACGACTCTCTTCAAATGAAATTGAGGCTGCTCGAAAGGTTATGGCACGTTATGCTACGAAGTCTGGAAAGGTATGGGTTAGAATTTTCCCTGATCGACCATTTACACAAAAGCCTCCAGAAGTTAAGCTTGGAAAAGGAAAGGGAGATCCAGTAGGATTCGTTGCACAGGTTAAAGCTGGCCGTATCCTCTTTGAAATTGACGGAGTAAGTGATAAGGTAGCTCAGGAGGCTCTACGATCTGCTGGAACGAAGATTTCAGTAAAGACTAAGGTGGTTAGTCGAAACATGATGTAATTACCTTAAAAGACCAAATATATGAAAGAATTTAAAAACAAAACACCACAAGAACT
>JAYTHA010000061.1:0-2786 GCA_043732935.1 Candidatus Tayloriibacteriota bacterium | reverse complement strand
ACTCTGTTACTTTTCCAGTAATAAGATTTTTGAGCTTTGTAGCATTAACAGGCTTTCTTTGTTGTTTACGAAATACATGAGATGTAATTACTTCGTAAGGTTGTCCATCAAGCACAATGTATTTGCGCTCGACTATTTCATTATATTCTAGCATTGCCATAGATTCTCTATCCTACATGATTATTGAACTTCTGCAAGTTTTACTCGTATTATTTTGAGAATCTCGTTGCGAATAGGTGTATTTTCTTTTAAAAATTGTCGTGTAGCATCATATCCTCGTCCAAGTTTGGTCTCACCATATGAATATGATGTTCCAGACTTTGTGATAATACCCATCTTTTCTCCAAGAGCTATTATTTCACCTTCTTGGGAAATACCTTCGTTATACATTAGATCAAATTCTGTTTGACGGAAGGGTGCTGCTACTTTGTTTTTCACAACTTTTACACGAACACGTCCCCCCATTATTTCTTCGCCCTTTTTGATCTGTGCTATACGACGAATATCAAGACGTACTGATGTATAGAATTTAAGTGCTTTACCTCCAGGAGTTGTTTCTGGATTACCGAACATAACACCAATTTGCATACGGATTTGATTGATAAAAATAACTACGGTCTTTGATTTTGCAACAATACTGGTCAGTTTTCTCAAGGCTTGTGACATAAGACGCGCTTGTTTACCGACATGATATGCACCCATATCTCCTTCGATTTCATCTTTTGGGGTGAGGGCAGCAACGGAGTCAATAACAATAACATCCATTTTTCCTGAATGAACAAGACTCTCTACAATTCCAAGCGCTTGCTCGCCAGATTCTGGTTGAGAGATAAGAAGTTCATCTGTTTTTACTCCGAGTCTTTTTGAATATTCTGGATCCATTGCATGTTCTGCATCTATGAAAGCACAAATTCCACCAAGCTTTTGAGCTTCAGCTATAACGTGCAATGAAAGGGTGGTTTTACCAGAAGATTCAGGTCCAAAGATTTCTATAATTCTTCCTCGTGGCATACCTCCAATACCAAGTGCGGCATCAAGTCCTATTGAGCCAGTTGGAATAGCGTTCACATTAACTCTCGGCTTATCACCAAGTTTCATAATCGATTCATCACCAAACTTCGAACGAATAGCATCAAGAGTAGACCCTATACTGTCAGTAGGATCGATTTTCTTCGATTCTTTTTTATTTTTTTCTATTTTGACTTCTCCTTCATCATTAACTTCTTCAATTTTTTCCTCGACTTCAGCTTCTTTCTTTATTTCTTTTGTTTTTTTTGTCATACGGATATATTAAATTAAAAATAATAGGGGTACATTTGAATGCGTACTTCCGGTATTATAACATTTTTCCTATTTAATTTTTATAGACAAGATCTAATTTATATTCGGTAGTTCTATTAAATTTATCTTTGGCTGAAAATAGGGAGGTATTATATCCGGGGTGGAGCAATAATGTCTCATTAAAATTACCCTCTTTATCAATAAGTATTGGACGACCGTTGAGGGTTATATCCTGAATACGCAATGCCATACCCTTGACCATTACACTTGAAGTGCTGATAGTCGAACCAGAAATCGGCTCCGAAATGATGATTTCAGGTCCACTGATAAAGCTATGAGATGCGAAAAGAGCATATCCAATTACAATAAAAATGATACATGAAATACTGAGTATTCTAAGAAGCTTTTTCGTTCCTTCACGATTGATCATTATTTGTAGTATTTATTTCTGTGTCATTCACGGCATCCGATGGGGTATCAGATCCTGAAACTCCATAAACCTCACGAGCCTTAGAGCCGTTCGCAGGTCCAACTATTCCTTTTGATTCAAGTAAATCTATAAGTTTAGCTGCTCGAGAATATCCTATGCCAAGTTTTCTCTGTAGCCATGAAGTTGATGCCTTACCGCTCTCAACAACTATTGCTCGGGCTTGTCCTAATAACTCATCTTCATCTCCGAGGTCGACATCATCAGAATCAAAGCTTGCAGAGAATATGGCATCGCTCGCAGGTTCTGTTGCTGGGTTTGTAAGATTAATCTCACCCATGATTTCATCCTTGTATGCATCAGCGAGGTATTTAACAACCTTTTTAACTTCTGTTTCTGTAATATACGCAGACTGTAGACGTTGTGGCTTTGACATTTCTCCACCAAGATAGAGCATATCTCCAGCACCAAGGAGTTTTTCTGCGCCCCCAGTATCAAGAATAGTTCTTGAATCTATTTGAGCGGATACTTGAAGGGCAATACGGGAAGGGATATTGGCCTTAATAAGACCTGTAATGACATTTACACTTGGTCGTTGTGTTGAAAGGATAAGGTGTATACCAACAGCACGGCTCATCTGTGCAAGACGAACAATGGCTGATTCAAGCTCGCGTGGATATGTCTGCATGATATCTGCTAGTTCATCCAAAACAATAACTATATACGGCATAGATTCTGGTAAAACCTCATCCTTATTTTTTTTCTGACTTTCGAGTGCTGGTGCTAATACGGTCTTGTGGTATGAATCAATATCTCGGACCGAATTCTTCTCAAGGGTGTCATATCGTCGACTCATTTCTTTAGCTGCCCATTTGAGTGCGAGTATAGCCTTCTTTGCATCTGTAATAACGGGAGTTAAAAGATGAGGAATTTTATTATAAAGAGTAAGCTCAACACGCTTGGGATCGATCATGATAAATTTAAGATTTTCAGGAGAATTACGGAAGAGCAAGGAGGTAATGATGGCGTGAATAGTTACAGACTTACCAGAACCGGTTGCACCAGCAATAAGCATGTG
>JAYTHA010000060.1:0-7468 GCA_043732935.1 Candidatus Tayloriibacteriota bacterium | reverse complement strand
CCATTTTTTTAATTATTATGCTTTCTTTTCAACTGTTATAAATCCTTGAATTTTATCACCTTGAGCTATTTCGATTTTTGATTCTATCATACAACCGAATTCATATCCCATATTAACCTCACTTGCCTTAACTTTTTGTAATTGAAGCTCCTTTATCTTACCTCTGCCGATTTCTACATCACGACGAAGGATTTTCACTTCTGAACCAACAGTAAGAGTTCCTTCTTGCACTTTACCTCCGAGAATTTGCTTATCCTTATTCTTGCTGAAGACCGCGAGAATTTTCGCAGTACCAGATGCTTCATCAATATATTCTTTCGGAACTTTTGATAAGACCGTATCTTTGAGGAATGTAATGAGATTGTAAATAATATCAAATGATTGTATCTGAACTGTTGAACGTTCAATCAAAGTTTGAGTTTTCGCATCAGGCTTGCTATTGAAGCTTACAATAACAATATTCGGATCCCCTTGAGTGGCTTTTATATCGTTTTCATTGATATCACCAATACTCTCTGAAACTATTTTAATTTTTACTTTATCATTTTTAATTTTTGCGAGTTCATGCTTGATACCTTCAAGACTGCCAATAACATCCGCTTTAATGATGATAGGAATAATGACAGTAGTATCATTTTCATCTTTTCGTACTGAAGTGCTTTTTTGTGCAATCATTTTTAATCTGAATGCGCCAGCAATGTCCTCAGCTTCTCTTTTTCCTTTGCATGTTACGAATGATGCGCCGACAGTCGGGATTTTGTTGAATCCAATAACTTTAACTGGACTTGAGAAACTAGCTTTCTTAATTGCCTTGCCTTGATAATCTTCAAAAATACGAACAGGGGATAGGGCGTCCTCCGCTACTATATATTGTCCGGATTCAAGAGTTCCATTTTTTATGAGCAGAGTAGCTGAAATTCCTTTCTTGCTATCCCTATTTGCTTCGATAATAGCTCCTTCTGCTAATGCATTTGGATTTGCTTTCAAATCTTGCAGATCAGTAACAAGCAAAATCATATCAAGCAATTCAGGAATTCCTTCACCTGTGAGAGCCGATATCGGAACGACTGGAATATCTCCACCGTAACCTTCAACATAAATTTCATTTTCTGCAAGGCTGGCTTTCGTAACTTCAACATTTGCTCCTGGCTTATCGATCTTATTGATCGCTACTATATAAGGTATCTTCTCTGCAAGAATACATTTCAAAGCTTCAAGGGTTTGTGGTTTAACTCCATCTTCTGCTGATACGACGAGAACAGCGACATCAGCTACTCGCGCACCTCGCTCACGGATAGAACAAAAAGCTTCATGTCCTGGTGTATCCAAGAATGTTATTTTTCCTTCCTTGCCAGCGCTGGTTTTGTGAGCAACTTCGTATGCGCCGAGATGCTGAGTGATTCCGCCAGCTTCACCAGCCACGACATTTGCTTTTCGGATATAATCCAAGAGAGTTGATTTTCCATGGTCAATATGACCCATGATAACGACAACAGGGGGACGAGAGATAAGATTTTCAATTGTTTTTTCTGTTGCTTTCTTTTGCATATGAGTAAAATTAACAGATTTTCACTGTATCAGAAAAATCACACTTTGGCAATTTAGACCCCTGTGCTTGCGGGATTTTTATTTAATCAAATTTTTCGCATCCTCTATTGCACTCTTTTCTTCTTCAGAAAGCTCATATTCAGAGACACCGCTCTTCACTGGCTTTGAAAATACGCTGGTATGTTCTCGAGAATAAATACTTGAAATAACAACTCCGTCATTTTCTTCATTAAGAAAAGCTGTAGCAAAGCTTTGATTGCCGCCAGAGCCGGTACCTTTGAAAGGATTGAAACGAATAGTATGAATCGCTTGAACACTTTTTTTCAATCTTGTTTCAACGGTCGTCAAATATTTTTCAAGTTCAATTCTAAAATTTTCAAGCTCTTTCACTGAATCATTCAACGAAGTAATTGATTCATCAAGATTTTGAGATGAGGTACCGATGAGGAATTTTTTTAATTTTGAATTGAAGTGAATAACAATTCCAATAAGCACGAATATTGCAATAAATAGGATGATGAATGCGATAGTTGTAGTATCCATTGTAAAGTTCATGATAGAAGTATAGAATAGTTTTTATTATATGAAAAGGATATATCTTGATTACGCATCACTTACGCCTATTGATAAAGGGGTGCTTAAAGAAACGAAAAAATATTCATCAGAGGACTACTCAAATCCTTCTGCTCTTTATTCATCTGCGGTGAAAGCAAAGAGGGCTCTTGAAGAAGCGCGAATAAGAGTTGCGAAGGTTATTCATGCACATGAGGACGAAATAATATTTACTTCAAGTGGAACAGAATCGAATCATCTCGTACTCGAGCAATTCAAAGGCAAAAAAATAATCATAAGTGCCATAGAACATTCTTCAATTATTCAAAACTATGAAGCTACACATATTCCAGTTGATGAAAACGGATTGATAGATTCAGAATTTTTAAAGAAATCAATTACTCCTGAAACTGAGCTTGTCTCAGTGATGATGGTTAATAATGAAATAGGAACCATAGAATCAATACATGAGATAGCAAAAATCGTTCGTGATGCCAGCAAGAATTTCAATAAGAAAATCTTTTTCCATACCGATGCCTGTCAGGCTTTTATTCATCTACCTGTGTACGTAGAAAAACTTGGAATAGATTTCTTAACTCTTGATGGAGCAAAAATATATGGTTCTCGAGGAATTGGAATGCTCTATGTTAAAAGAGGTTCATTGGAAATTTCTCGTGCGGGAACAGAAAATATTCCCGGGATCATGGGATTCGCGCATGCTCTTGAACTTGCTGAGAAAATGAGGGGTAAAGAAACTGTTCGAGTTATCGAATTAAAAAATTTCTTTCTTTCAGAACTTAATAAAATAAATCCAGAAATAAAAGTAAATGGCAATCTAGAAAATTCAAGTCCGCATATTCTGAATGTTTCAATTCCAAATATCGATAATGAATTTTTCGTACTTCAGCTTGATGCGAAAGGAATAGAGTGTTCTACAAAAAGCGCATGTCTGAAAGATGAAGATGAATCATATGTTCTCAAGGCAATCGGTGCTCATTCAAAAAATTCTGCAAGATTCTCATTTGGAAGAAAGACGATAAAAAATGATCTAAAGAAAGCAATCAAAATCATCCAAAAAATCATTGCAAAATAGGTCTAAAAATGTCATAATGTGTGCATAAAAACCCATGCCACCACTAACAACTTTCACAACCAAGGCAAAGGAAGCACTTCGCCGAGCTCATGAGCTCGCTATTGAACGTGGAGTAAATCATGTGAATCCTATTCATTTGATGTGTGCTCTTATCTTGCAAGAAGAAAGCATGGTTACGTCTATTCTCGAAAGACTTGAAATTGATATTATTCTTTTGACTGACATAATCCTTGAACAAATAGAATCTCCAGAAGCTGGACGAACACTCTCTCCTTCATATCAGATTTATATTACGCCAGAGCTTGCATCTGTTCTCGAGCATGCTGGAAAAATCGCTGGAACCCTCAAAGAAGAATTTACATCTACAGAACATCTTTTTGTTGCTCTTTTTGATACGCCAGGACAAGCACGAGATATTCTTGTACGATTTAAAATTGAGAGACCGCAAGTACTTCAGATAATTGAAGAATTAAAATCTTCAGATTTTGTCGGTGAACAGAAGCCGAAACAGCACAGAACTCTTTCAAAATATGCTCGAAGTCTTACGAAGCTCGCAAAAGAAAATAAGCTTGACCCGGTTATCGGACGAGATAATGAAATTCTCCGCGTCATTCAAATACTTTCTCGAAGAACAAAAAACAACCCTATTCTTATCGGCGAAGCAGGTGTTGGAAAAACTGCTATTGTCGAAGGCCTTGCTATCCGCATGTCCCAAGGCGATATTCCAGAATCGTTGAAAGACAAGGAAATCGTTTCTCTTGATCTCGGTTCTCTTATTGCTGGTACGAAGTATCGCGGGGAATTCGAAGAGCGATTGAAAAATATTCTCAAGGAAGTTGAAAGAGCAGAAGGGAAAATTATTCTCTTCATTGATGAAATCCACACTATCGTCGGTGCCGGGGCTTCTGAAGGTTCAATGGATGCATCGAATATGCTTAAGCCTGCGCTTTCTCGTGGCGATCTTCGAGCTATCGGCGCGACAACGCTTCGTGAATATCAAAAGCATATTGAAAAGGATCCAGCGCTTACTCGTCGTTTCCAACCTGTGTATGTTAACGAGCCTTCAATAGAAGATGCCATTGCGATTCTCCGAGGCCTTAAAGAAAAATATGAGCTCTATCATGGAGTGCGTATTACTGATGATGCTATTGTAGCTGCAGTGAATCTTTCAAGTAGATATATTTCTGATAGATTTTTACCTGATAAGACAGTTGACCTTATCGATGAAGCTGCATCAGCTTTGAAAATTTCTCTTGAAAATATGCCACCATTACTCGAAGAAACTCGTAGAAAAATTATGCGTTTAGAAATCGAGCGCGAAGCTCTGAAAAAGGAAAATACGAAAGAAGCCAAATCCCGCATGCATAAAATTGAAAGAGAAATTGCGGATCTTAAGGAGGGTACCTCTGAACTTGAATTAAAATGGAAAAATGAAAAGGATACTATTACTGATATCAAACAGATAAAAAAGGATCTTGAAACATTTCGCCTTGAAGCGGAATCCGCAGAAGCACGTGCCGATCTTTCAAAGGCTGCAGAGATTCGCTATGGAAAGATTCCAGATTTGGAAAAAGATTTCGAAACGAAAAACAAGCGTCTCAAGAAACTCCAATCTTCACGCAGAATTCTTAAGGAAGAAATCACTGAGCAAGATATCGCAGAAGTCGTGGCACGATGGACTGGTATTCCAGTAACTCGAATGATGGAGGAAGAAGCCAAGAAACTCGCTCATATGGAAGAGGATATGAAGAAGCGTCTCGTCGGACAAGATGAAGCCGTTAAGAAAATTGCAGATACTATTAAGCGATCTCGCGCTGGCATTGCTGATCCTCAGAGACCTATTGGTTCGTTTATTTTCCTTGGACCGACCGGAGTTGGAAAAACTGAACTTACGAAAACTCTCGCCGAGCTTCTCTTTAATGATGATAAGGCTTTGATCAGAGTTGATATGTCAGAATTCATGGAAAAGCATTCAGTTTCCAAGCTTATCGGTGCGCCTCCAGGATATGTCGGTCATGATGAAGGAGGTGGATTGACTGAACTTGTTCGACGTCGTCCATATTCGGTCATTCTTTTTGATGAAATTGAAAAGGCGCATCCCGAGGTATTTAATATTCTTCTTCAGGTTCTTGATAATGGTCGTCTTACTGATTCAAAAGGAAGAACAGTCAATTTCAAAAATACTGTCATTATCATGACTTCGAACATCGGCGCACAATTCATTGAAAAAATGGAAAAAATTGGTTTTTCAAATAAGGATACTAATACCGATATTCATAATTATGAAGAAACAAAGACCAAAGTCATGGCTTCTTTGAAAGACTATTTCCGTCCAGAATTTCTCAATCGTGTTGATGATATCATTCTCTTTGATATCTTGAGCAAAGAATCTATTGAAAAGATTGTTAAGATACAAGTGGATATTGTCGCAGAGAGATTGAATACAAAAGATATACATCTTGTGGTTTCCCCCGAAGTTCTCTCGTATCTTGCAAAGGAAGGTTATAATCCTCAATACGGTGCGCGTCCGCTCAAGAGACTTATTCAAAATAAAATACTTACGCCAGTTGCAGGACTCATGATTTCTCAGGGGGTTGTTAAGGGTGGGATGATCATTGTCGGATTGAAGGGAACAGAATTTACTTTTGAGGTGAAGAAGAAAAAGAAGAACAACAACAATAGTGAAATGATTCTCTCTGATATTGAGTTGAAGAAGTAAATATCCCATTGTAATAAAGTGTTATAACCACTATACTATCTTGGTTATTTTCTGTATAATTAGAAGATGCCAAGAAAATGGACAAAAGAAGAAACAGAAAGATATAGAAATGAACTTCAACAATTATATGTTGTTGATAATCTCTCTATGTATGAAATAGCAAAAAAATTAAAAATTTCTGCTCCAAATGTACACAAGAGATTAAAAAAGTTACATTTTCCCTCACTTCGTCATTTGAAAAAAGGATATAATAACTCCTCAAGAAAAGTAATAATACCAAGCAAATATAATAACAATATTGCCGAATTCTTTGGAATTATGTTGGGTGATGGACATATTAGTTCCAATCAAATAATAGTTAGTTTGGGTAATAAAGAAATTGATTATGTTGAACATGTGAGTAATATCATGCAAAAAGTATTTAAGATGGAACCCTCAGTTTTTACGAGACAAGAATCTGATTCTGGAGGTAATAGATATAAAAATGTTTATTTTGGATCTGTTGCAGTCGTGAAATGGTTGTTGAAAGAGGGACTAGTTCATAATAAAGTCAAAAAACAGGTTGATATTCCTGAATGGATTTTTTCAAAGAAAGGTTTTATGAAATCTTTTCTTCGAGGTTTTTTTGATACTGATGGATCAATTTATAAATTAAAATTTGGCAGTCAAATTTCTTTTACTAATTACTCTCAGCCACTACTGAAATCTTTACAGATGATGCTTATTAAGCTAGGATATACACCATCAAGGATCAGTGTTAATAAGGTCTATTTAACACGTAATAAAGATGTAAGAAGATTTTTTAAGGAAATTAAACCTAAAAATTCTAAGCATCAACAAAGATTCATTGATTTCACAAAATGCGTCGGTACTCAAGTGGTCAACGAGGGCAGACTGTAAATCTGCTGATTAATATCTTCGCTGGTTCGAATCCAGCCCGGCGCACACTAGTCAATTACGATTCTCTTCAATTGTTCAGGAATTCCAGCAACTATTTCATACGGAATGGTTCCACAGTCTTTTGCTATATTTTCTATTGAATTCTTATCTTGCTTATTTCTACTCATTACAATAACTTCATCTCCGATTTTACAATTCGGTATTTTACTTATATCAATAGTTGTAATATTCATACTTACTCGTCCGATTATCGGACAAAAAGCGTTTCCAACTTTAATAAAGCCTTTATTTGAAAGTCTTCTATCAACTCTCTCATAATAGCCAACGGGTATTGTTGCACTAGTCATTTCTTGCTCAGCTGTAAAGGTATGATTGTATCCGACACTATCTCCTGCTTTCAATTTTTTAATTCCAGTTATAATTGTTTTCATTTCCAAAACTAGCTTTAGATGTAATCCAGGAATATCTATAAGTCCATAGAGAGCAATACCAAGTCGACTCATATTTGCTTCAACTTCTTTATATATATGACCAACACTTTGACTAATATGCCAATATTTTAAGCCAGGAAAATTTTTTTTGAAATCCTGCACAGAAGTATTCCATTCCGAAATTTGTTTTTTTGTAAAAGCTGAGTCATCGCCATCTGCATCTGC